>DATLSS010000073.1:0-30184 GCA_035534035.1 Candidatus Acidiferrales bacterium
ATTCACGCCCATCAGCCCGTCGGGAATTTCGACGACGTGATCGAGAGCGCATACCAAAAATCTTATTTGCCTTTCGTTCAACTTCTTCTCCGGCATCCGTTTCTCCGCGTTGGTCTCCATTATTCCGGCGGCCTTCTCGAATGGATCGAGAAAGCCCATCCGGAATATTTCAAAAGCTTGAATACTCTTGTTGCGCGTGGACAAGTGGAGCTCGTGGGCGGCGGTTTCTATGAGCCGATTCTGATTGCCATCCCCAAAGAGGACGCGCGCGAGCAAATTGAGCGCCTCGCCGATTACATTGCGCTTCATTTTGGGCAGCGGCCGCGTGGCGCATGGCTCGCTGAGCGTGTTTGGGAACCTCAATTGCCTTCGCTGCTTGCACCAGCGGGCGTTGAATACACTCTTGTCGACGACAATCACTTTCTCAGTGCCGGATTCGATCCAGGCCAGCTCTTTGGCACGTTCGTAGCCGAGGATCAAGGCTTGGCCGTTCGTCTCATTCCCGGACTGAAAGCCCTCCGCTACCTCATTCCTTATCGCAGTCCGGAAGAGGTCATCGGATTTTGCCGCGACGCCGCTCGTGAGCGTCCCGGCGGTATCGCCGCCATGGGCGACGACATGGAGAAGTTCGGCGTCTGGCCAGGTACATACGATCACTGCTACGTCGACGGCTGGCTTGAACGATTTGTCGTCGCGCTCGAAGCGAATCAGGATTGGCTCGCGACCGTCCCGCCCGGTGAAGCTGTTTCTTCGCACCCGGCCCGCGGTCGCGCCGACCTGGCCGCTTGCTCATACGCTGAAATGATGGAATGGGCGCTTCCAACTTCGGCGCGTCTCCGCTTCCAGGCCCTGGAAAAGGAATTTGCGTCGCGTGAGGATGTTCGCACTTTTTTGCGCGGCGGATTCTGGCGCATTTTCCTCACCAAATATCCCGAATCGAATTTAATGCAGAAAAAGATGATGCTCGTCTCGAAAAAACTGCACGCGCTGGACCCCAATTTCGCGCGCGACGCCAAAGCTCGTCAGTCACTGAACGAAGCGAAAACCGACCTTTTGCGCGGCCAATCGAACGACGCCTACTGGCACGGTGTATTCGGAGGCCTTTACGCCCCGCATCTGCGCAATGCCGTCTGGGGGCCTCTCGCGCGCGCCGAAGACGTCGTTGATTCCGCCTCGCATGGCGGCGCCGCTTTCGCGGAAGTCGAACGCTTCGACTTCGACTTTGACGGTCATGAAGAAATCTACGTAACCTCAAATCGCGCCGCTGTGCTGCTCTGTCCAGAAGATGGCGGGACCATCGCCGCTATTGATTTTCGTCCAGCGGGCGTCACGCTCATAAATTCCCTCATGCGTCGTCCGGAGACGTATCACTCTCGCCTTGGCCAGACAGGTTCCGGTGCCGAACACGTGACATCCATTCACGACCAGACGCGTGCCAAAGAGTCCGGTCTCGAAAAGCATCTGCGATATGACCGCTGGCCGCGCCACGCATTTCGCCTGCTCGTTTTTCCGCAGCAAAGATCGCAGGAGGATTACGAGAAGTTGCGCCTTGGCGAAAACGAAGCCATTGCAGCCGGAGCTTTTCGCGTACGCCAAGCGAATCCCTCGGAAGTCATCCTCACAATGGAAACGCCCGGCAGCGAATGGAAAGCCACAAAAGCATTCTCGTTTTCCTTTCCGGAAGAAAGTTTCCGTATTGCGTGTGACTTGACTCTTGCTTATGCAAGGAAAATTCCCTTGCGAATGGATGTGGGCCTCGAGCTCATTGTGAATTTCCTTGCGCCGGACGCACCCGATCGTTACATCGAAGTCGCGGGCAAACGAAATCCCATGCGGTGGTCCGGCACAGCAGCCGCATCTGAGTTGCGCCTCATCGATAAATGGCAAAAAGTCAGTGTAATGGTCCAGGCGCCAGATGCGCGCGATTATTGGGTCGCGCCCGTCGAAACCATCTCCGAATCCGAGGAGGGATTCGAGCGCGTCTATCAAGGCTCACAAGTCCTCGCCGTGTGGCCAGTGGAATTTCAACCCGGACGCGCTTGGAAAGGCCGCTTGACGTTCACCGTTTCCCGGATCCGCTAGATGTCAGCTCATAGACGGCCCTTGTCAGGGCACGGCTTTAGCCGTGTCGAAAAGATCCGAAAATTCGGGGGTTTTAACTTCTGAGGCCGGAACGATACTCGGTCAAGGCATTCATTGAGTTAGGTTCAAACCTCTTCACTAGCCCAAACAAGATGTTCCGGTTGCCCCGCCCAATAGCCCTCTGCTAAAGTTGCTCGCGGAGGTGCGGATGGCGGTCCCTCAAGATTTGCTTGAGATCCTTGTGTGCCCGGTTTGCAAAACGCCCGTGAAGCTGACGGCAGATGAGCAGGGCATCAAATGTTCCACGTGCCGCCGCGTCTATCCCGTTCGCGACGATATTCCCGTGATGCTTGTGGACGAAGCTCGCGTTGACCCATCGTGATCCATCGTCCCTCCTGCCCAGTTTGCCCGAGGGCGCTCAAGTTCTAATCGTCCGTCTTCGCTCGCTCGGGGACGTCGTCTTGCTGACCCCCGCGCTTTCCGCGCTCCATTCCTGGCGTCCTGATCTACGTTTGTGCGTCCTCGTCGAGCCCTTCTGTGCGCCGTTGCTCGAAGGCAATTCCGCTGTTTCCGAAATTTTGTTGGCGAAGACTTTTCTCGCCGCCGTCGCCCAGCTGCACCGCCGTCATTTTCCGGTCGTCTATAATCAGCATGCCGGGCCCACGAGCGCGCTGCTGGTCGCAGCCATCGGAGCTCCGCAACGCGTCTGCTGGACGCATCGCCAATTCTCATTTGTCTACAACGTGCTCATTCCCGATCCCGGTGACCGCATACATACCGTCGAGCATCGCATGGAACAGTTTTACGCGACAGGTTTGCCGCGCGGCCCCATTCCGCCGGCCCGCGTCTATCCGCAGCCCGATGCGCAAGTCACTGTCGCGGAACAGCTGCGCTCGCACGGCATCACGGCTGCTCGGCCCTACGCCGTGCTGCATCCCGGGGCGAAATATTTCACCAAGCGTTGGGCCATCGACAAATTTACTATCCTTGCGCGGGAATTGCGCGACAAGCATGGAATCGAACCCGTTTTCAATCTCGGGCGCGGCGAATCCGAGATTGCCGCCGAAGTCCGCCGCCAATGCGCTCGCGACTTCGTCTTTCTCGACTGGCTCGATTTGCGCCAGCTGATCGCGCTCATCGCCGGCTGCAGGATTTTCATTGGCAACGACAGCGGTCCCACGCATATCGCCACGGCGCTCGCACGTCCCGTCGTTGCAATCTTCGGTTCGAGCAGCTCCGTGCACTGGCGCCCGTGGCAGACGAGGCATCGCGTAGTGCAAAATGATTTTCCGTGCAATCCGTGCCGGGGCGATCGTTGCTATGCGTTCGCCAAGCCGAGATGTATCTTGTCTGTCACGCTTGACGAAGCTCGCGATGCTACCGAATCGCTACTGGCGGAAACTTTCGGTGCGTCTGATGTCATCAGCCCCGTGGCGTTGCAAGCAAGAAAAACGCAGTAATCGCGCATTTCGACCGATGCCCTTATGAACACGAAAGGGAACACTCCATGAGCAGTTTTATCTCAAAGAAGCGTGCGACGCGGATTCTTCAACGCATGCGAGGCCGCCGCGTCTCGGTCGTCGGCGATTGGATGCTCGACCGTTACGTGTGGGGCACGGCGAACCGCATTTCACCCGAAGCGGCCGTGCCTGTAGTCGATTTCGTTAAGCAGAGCGAAACTCTGGGCGGAGCGGGAAACGTTGCCGCGAATTTGGCGGCGCTGGGCGCGCGCGTCACAGCCTTTGGCGTCGCGGGTCGTGACGAAGCTGGCGGAGCGCTGCTCCGGTGCCTGCGCGAAATGCGTTTGCCGGAGAAGGGAATCGTTGAAGTTCGAGATCGTCCCACGACGCTCAAGACGCGCATCATTGCGCGGCAGCAGCAAGTCGTCCGCGTCGACCGCGAAGCCCGCACGCATTTATCCGAGCAAGTCGAAGCCCATCTCGTGAAGAGCATTCTAGCCGCGCTCAAATCCCTCGATGCACTGATCATCTCCGATTACGACAAGGGTGTCATCAGTGATTTGCTCGCCGAGCGTATTCTCGACTCCTGCGCGCGCCGACGAATTCCATCTTTCGTCAAGCCCAAGTGGTCGCGCCTTCCCGCGTATCGAGGAGCCTCCGTCGTCATTTGCAATCGCAAGGAGGCGGAGTTCCTTGTCACGCGCCCGCTCGACACGCCCGAGTCCGTCGCCGATGCCGGCCGCGCCTTGCTCGATCATTTTGGCTGTTCGGCGGTCGTAATCACGCGCGGGCCCGAAGGACTAAGCCTTTTCGAACGCGAGGCCCTCGAGAAAGACCCGCGCGGTTTTCACGTTGCTGCGCTCAATCAGGAAACGCCGATGGGTCTGATGGAACGCGCGCCACATGGCGACACGAAAAGCGGCCGCCAAGTATTCGACGTCACGGGAGCGGGCGATACGGTCCTCGCAACCATGGCCCTAGCAAGCGCCAGTGGCGCGTCTTTGCGCGAGGCCGCTGTGCTCGGAAACGCGGCGGCTGGCGTGGTCGTCGCTAAGCTGGGAACCGCGACGCTGACGCGCGATGAGTTGGCGACGGTATTACGTGA
Organism: Candidatus Acidiferrales bacterium; assembly: GCA_035534035.1. Taxonomy (GTDB): domain Bacteria; phylum Acidobacteriota; class Terriglobia; order Acidiferrales; family UBA7541; genus DAHUXN01. Next base: position 4,648 of record DATLSS010000073.1, read on the forward strand.
ATCAGGTTCGACATCGCGGGCGGCGGGAAACTGAGCGACTGCGTATGGCGCTCCACCCAGATGATGATTTCCTTCGTCTTGTTCTGCTGTGCCGAATCGTTCTTGGGAAACGGCTGATATGGGCTGACCAGCACAGTTACCGCGACGTCTGTATCGCTTTTGTGGGGCGCGGTCGCGGATTCTAGTTCAAAGCTCTTCACCGGACCGTAATAGCCGTTCGGCCCCCAGTCTTCCTGAAAATCCTTGAACGAATAGCTGGGCGACGGCTTCCACAATTGGTATGCCTCTTGCATATTGCCTGCCGTCAGCTCGCTGAAAAATGTCTCCACGGTCTTTTCTTCCGCCTTGTATCGGACGTCGCGCCACACGAAAAATGCAAGCGCCAGCAGCACCAACACTCCCAGAAGGACGTAACGCGGAGTTTTCGACGGCGGCGGTTGATTGGCTTCGAGCAGGCTCAAAGTATCTCCTTCGCGGCTTCGCACTCAAATCTGGCGCTTGAACATCGCAATGCTTCCCGTAATCATCAGCGCCGAAATGCCCATTAAAATTAACACGTCACGGTAGATGCCTTCAATACCGCTGCCTCGCAGTAGCAGGTTGCGCAACGCATGCACCGTGTACGTAAAAGGATCGATCACCGAGATCCACTTTAGCCAAATGGGAAATCCCTGAGTAGGGTAAATCGCGCCCGACGGAAAAAACAGCAGTGTATTCAACACTCCGAAAATCGCTCGCGGCACCAGCGGATCGTCCACGCGCACCATCACGAAGAACATGAAGCTGATCATTGTCAGCGAGGCAATCGCGACAACAATGATCAGGTAAAACAGCCGTACCGGATCCCACAGCCGCGGAATCCCTGCAATCAATCCGCCGATGAACGTCAGCACCAGCCCAGACATCAACCCTTTGGCCGTGCCCGCCAGGTTCAAGCCCATCACCAATTCCGATTTGTGAATCGGTGTGACCAGATACCCTTCGTGCAGCCCGCGCGCCTTATCATCGATGAAAGTAATGCCCCCACCGATCATCGCCACGATAAAAATCGCCATTGCAATCGACCCGGGCAGCAGATATTTTACGTACGCGATGTAGGGATACACCTCGACAACGTCCAGCGCAACGTTGCTCGCAAGTCGCGGCGTCACGCTTGGCGCATTCAGTTGGTCGACCACACCCTGCATTTCCGTTTCGAGCGAGCCCGATACGAACTGGTCGCTGTTGTCGACGATCAGCGCCAGTTGTGGCCGGTCCTTCGCATACGTGCGTCGTGAAAAATTCTCGGGAATCTCCACGATGCCGCCAACGACTCCCGCGTGCAAATCGTTCAGGGCCTCGGGCATCGAGTTGTAATCGACCACACGAAACATTTTTGGGCCCGTCGCCACGCCCGCAAAGCTCTCGCGCACGCGCCACGACTCCACCGAGTGATCGTGGTCCACCACGCCGACGGTCACATTCGTGATTTTTCCCCCAAAGGCGTAGCCAAGCACGATAAGCTGCATCAGTGGGAAAATCATCGAGCTCATCATCAGCGCCGGGCTGCGGAAAAATTTCCGCAGGTCCCGCTCCACCAGCGCCCACATACGATAAAATTTCATTTTCGAATCTCGCCTCAATGTACGAATAAGAGAAGTCGAATGTCGCCTCGCCCCTGCCCGTGCAGCTCGTCCTTGGCAACGAACCGCCGTAGCGTCGCCGCGCCGGAAACCGACCTTGGCCTCGCCGCTGTGGGGAGAGTTCGCACTTTAGGGGGTCGCAGCTTTAGCTGCGACATAACGCGCCTGTTTACTTCAGGAGTTTTAACCCCTGCAAGGACTTTACGGTCTCCATTAGCGATAGAGGTGGCCGATGTCATAGGTTGCGCCCTCGTTCGCCGCATCGCGCAACGCGCTTCCCGTGTAGTGCAGAAACACGTCATCGAGCGTCGTCCCTTGCACACTCACGCGCTTCACCGTCACATTTTTCGCGCGCGCCAAATCCATCAGTGCGGCCACCGTCGCCGGCCCATCGTTCGACGCCATATGAACGGCGTTATCGTGCATCGTAACGCTCGCGGCATGCGACAGCTTCTGAAGTTGTTCCATCCAATCCGCGGGCGCATTCGTGAATTCGGCTTCTACGGTGTCCGTTCCCGGAATGCTGTCCTTCAGCTGGGTCGGTGTATCCAGCGCCACCAGTTTGCCGTGATCTACGATCGCGATGCGGTCGCACAGCTTGTCCGCTTCGTCCATGTAGTGCGTCGTCAGCAGAATTGTCAGGTGAGACTCGTTGCGCAGTCGCCGGATCATTTCCCATACGTTCGTGCGCGACACAGGATCGAGTCCCGTCGTTGGCTCGTCCAGAAACAGGATTTTTGGCGAATGCACAAGGCCGCGCGCAATTTCCAGTCTCCGTCGCATTCCGCCGGAAAACGTGCGAACGAGCTTCGATTTGAATTTGAGCAAATCCACGGATTCGAGTAGTTGGTCGATCAGTTGGGCGCGCTGGCCCGACGGAATGCCGTACAGCTTCGCGTGAATCAACATATTTTCTTCCGCCGTAAGCTCAGGGTCGGACGTGAATGCCTGCGGAATCACGCCGAGTGTGTGACGCACTGCGTCCTGCTCGCGCACAATATCGTATCCTCCCACTCGCGCCACGCCCGAGGTAATCGGAGTCAGCGTCGTCAGCATCCGGATCAGCGTTGTCTTGCCCGCGCCGTTCGGTCCCAGCAGGCCGAAGATCTCGCCCTCTTCGACCGTAAAACTCACTGCATTCACCGCCGTGAGCTCGCCGAACTGTTTCGTCAATTTTTCCACTTCAATCGCATGCATTCGAATGCAGTCCCTCTAAGTAATCGTGTCTTGGCTTCGCGTTGGTCTTGTAGCTCGGGTTCCGTCCGGGCGATTCTTGCCGGGACTGACCTGTGGCCGGTACGCGTTCCACCTTCACAGTCTCTCCCACCAGTGGTTCGTTTCTGGCGGTGGCGTGAGCAACACCGTCGCCGTCATTCCCGTGAAAAACCGGTGCTGCGGATTTGGCAGTGAAACCTTGATGGCAAACGTTCTGATGTCTCGCTTCGTCCGGCTGACGTCACGCTGCGTTGCGAAATCGCCTTCCACGCCTTTGAAGAAAACTTTCCCGTGCACAATGGTGCCGGAAGGCAGCTGAATCGGCAGCGACTCCCCGAACTGAATCGAGTCGATATAGGTTTCCGGCACGTCGGCGCGCACCCACAGATCGTCGACGTCCACCAGCACCACAATCGGACCGCCTTCCTGCACCACTTCTCCTTGCTTCGCCACGCGCACGGACACGATTCCATTGATCGGCGCGAATACTTCGGCGTATCCGAGCTGTGTTTTGAATTGATTTTTTGTCGCGATCGCCTGATTCAGTTGCGCTTCCGTTGAAGCGATCTGGCTGTACAGCACGTTCACCTGTTTCCGATTGGCCTCCGCCACGGCCAGTGCCGCCTGCTGCGATTTCACCTGCTCAGCGAGGGCGTTCACGTTGGCTTGCGACGCCTTGTACGTGGCCACCGCCGCGTCGCGGTCCTGCACCGACACAATGCCGGAGGAAAATAAGGCAACGGTGCGTTTCATGTTCGACAAATTAAGCTGGAGCGTCGCTTTCGCCTGCTCAAGCTCGGCCTCGCTCGACGTAACGTTGGCCTGTGCCGCCCGCAGCGCTGCCTCGGTTTGGCTGTTCACCATCCCCTGATTTGCACGGCCCTGCGTCACCTGCGCTTGCAGGCTCGCAATCGCTCCTTGTTGGGCTTCCACCTGCGCTTCCAGCGCCGCACTGTCAAGCCCCGCGATCAACTCACCTTTTTTCACCTGTGAACCTTCGTCGACGGTCAGCTTAACGATCCGTCCCGCTGTCTGCGGACTCACAATCACTTCATTGCCGTCTACCACTCCAATCAGCGGATAGGCGTTCCCCCGCGGCATGGTGATTAAATAAATGGCCAGCACAATCAAGAAGAGCACTCCAAGTATGCCGAAAAATTTTCGCCCGTTCATCGTGGCCTCGCAGGTGTGCGGAACAGCCCGTGTTCCAGCAGATCGATTAGCGCGCGCTTGTGCTCTGCGATTGCGCGTGGCTGCAACGCGTCGCGTCGTAACAGCAGGCTGTGCACGTGAGCTCCGGAAAAATAGAAAACAATCATGGCGATGATGTTGAGCATTGTATGCTCGGCATTCACGGGCTGAAATTGACCATCCGCAATACCCGATTTGATTATCTGAGTCACCCGCTTGAATCCTTGCTCGAAATACTCGCGAGCAACCCAGCGGAATTGTTCCGGATTTTCCAACATCATGTGCTGCATCAGACGCGCATAATTGGGATTTTCAATCCGAAACTTAAAGTAGCCCTCCACGAACGCAAGAATCGCCTGCCGCGGCGCCGCTTCAGCCGGCATTTCCGATTCAATCATCTGTCCCGCTTGTCCGAAAAGATTGTCGAATACGGCGCGGTACAACTGCTCCTTGCTTTCAAAATAGTAATAAAGCATCGCCTTGTTCACGCGTGCCGCGCGGGCGATTTCCTCCGTACGCGCTCCGGCCAGCCCTCGCGCCGCGAAGATTCGTTCCGCCGCGTCCAGAATCCGCCGTCTCGCTTCTGGGTTGTCGTTCTTTTTGCGTCCTCTGTGCATAATCCGTCCAGCAGCTTGTTGCGAACCTCTCATCACCTGTTCTTCGAAGCCCGGCGTCTTAGCGATTCACGCGCGCCATCATCGACTCGTCGTAGCGCGGCCCGGACGCGACACCCTGCGGCGCGGCTTCATTGATGCGCTTGAGCTCTTCGGGTGTCAGCCGCATGTCAATGGCCGCAAGATTTTCCTCGAGATATGTTCGCCGCTTTGTCCCCGGGATTGGAACGATGTCTTTACCCTGCGCCAGCAGCCACGCCAGCGCCAGTTGCGATGGCTGGCAATGCTTCTCCTTTGCAATTTCGTTGATGCGATCCATCACGCGCAAATTCTTGTTGAAATTATCGCCTTGGAATCGCGGGGATTTGCGCCGGTAATCATCTGGCGCGAGATCCTCGAACCGCCGGATTTTTCCGGTCAAAAATCCCCGGCCCAGCGGGCTGTACGGCACAAATCCAATTCCCAGTTCGCGGCACGTCGACAGTAGTCCGTCCTCTGGTTCGCGTGACCACAGCGAATATTCCGTTTGCAGCGCGCTGATTGGATAAGTCGCATGCGCCTTGCGAATCGTCGCAGGCGCGGCCTCCGACAATCCGAGATATCGCACTTTCCCTTGCTCCACCAGCCGTGCCATCGCTCCCACGGTTTCTTCGATCGGCACATTGGGATCGACGCGGTGCTGGTAATACAAGTCGATACTCGGAATTCCCAGCCGTTTCAGGCTGGCCTCGCAGGCGTTCTGCACATATTCCGGCCGCCCATTGACGCTCAGGAATGGCCCGTCCGGCTCGCGCACCGCTCCGAATTTTGTCGCAACCATCACTTCGTTCCGCCGCCCGCGAATCGCTTTGCCGACGAGTTGCTCGTTACGTCCCGAGCCATACACGTCCGCCGTGTCGAGAAACGTCAGCCCCAAATCGATCGCGCGGCGCGCGGTAGCGATCGATTCGTCGTCATCGCGTCCCGCGTAAAAATCCGACATCCCCATGCATCCAAGCCCAATCGCCGAAACCACCAAGCTGCTCTTGCCCAATCGTCGATATTCCATCTCTGTTCCTCCGCTGTGCCGCAACCCCTCGCCAGGCATATATTCAACTAACCGGTTAGTTTAATTAACGCCTTACAAATGTCAAGAATGAAGTTGCGAGGGAAGGAATGCTTTTAGCCTTCGAGTGCGCCGCCGGCGCCCGCTGGCAGTTCGATCGAGTATTTTGTGCGCGCTTTTTCCTTATGCTGCTCCAGCGCCAAGTCGATCAGCCGACTGATCAGCTCGCTATACGGAATCCCGCTCGCTTCCCACAATTTCGGGTACATGCTGATGCTCGTGAAGCCGGGAATGGTATTCACTTCGTTGAGGTAGATTTTGCCTGTGCCGCGTTCGAGGAAAAAGTCGACGCGCGCCATTCCCATGCACTCAATCGCCCGGAACGCCCGCACTGCGTACTCCTGAAATTGCGTCACTTGCTTTTTATTCAGCTTCGCCGGAATTTCGAGCCGCGTCCCGCTTTCCAGATATTTCGCCGCATAGTCGTAAAATTCGCGGTGCGGAATAATTTCACCGGGAATCGAAGCCTTCGGTTCGTCATTCCCGAGAACCGAAACCTCGATCTCGCGCCCGCGAATCGCACGCTCCACCAGAATCTTCTGCGCGAATTCCGCAGCCAGGTCCAACGCCGCCGGCAATTCCGCGGCGGTGCTAACACGCGTCATCCCCACCGAAGACCCGAGCGTCGCGGGCTTGACGAACAGTGGAAACCGAAATTTCTTCTTGACTGCAACCAGCATTTCGCCGCGCTTCTTTTCCCATTTGTGGCGCGAAATCGTCAGCGCCGCAACCACGGGTATGCGCGCTTCGCGAAATACGCGCTTCTGCAAATCCTTATCCATCCCAACCGCCGAACCCAGAACGCCTGAGCCCACGTAAGGCACTCCCGCGAGTTCAAGCAAACCCTGCACTGTGCCGTCCTCCCCGAAGGTCCCATGCAGCACCGGAAAAATCACGTCGATCTTCACGCTCGGTTGCGCCGATCCGCCACCCAGCGACACAAGCGCCGAGGAACTCGGATCCGGCGGCAGCACGACGCGCTCGCCCGTCTTCAGCACTTCCGGCAGCAATTTTTGCGCGCTCGTTCCCACCAGCCAGCGCCCGTCTTTGGTGATTCCGATCGGCACAGCTTCGTACTTTTCCGTAGCGAGCGCGCGTATCACGGAAGCCGCCGACGCCAGCGACACTTCGTGCTCGCCCGAACGCCCGCCGAACAGGATCCCGATTCGCAGTTTCTTGTTAGTCATGATGGTAGGGTGGCGTGCGCGATATTTTCGCGCGCCTCACAGAATTTTCTTTCCCAACCCCGAAAGTATCAGCTCCACTCCCAGCATCGCCGTTTTGTTGTGCAAATCAATCACGGGGTTGATTTCGACCAGCTCAAAGGACACCAGCGCGCGGCTGTCGGCGATCATTTCCAGCGCCAGATGCGCCTCGCGATATGTCACGCCGCCGCGCACGGGCGTGCCCACGCCCGGCGCTTCCGACGGATCGAGAAAATCCATGTCCAAACTCACCGCCACTCCATTTGTATCGTCGGTCGCGAACCGCAACGCTTCGGCCATCACGTCGCGCATCCCCCGCTCGTCGATTTCGCGCATCGTGAACACGTGCACGCCAGAATCCTTCACCAGCCTGCGCTCTTTTGCGTCCAGCTCGCGAATTCCTACCATCGCAATATTGCGCGGCTCCACCTTCGGTTTGAACCCGCAAATTTCTGTCAACTCCGGCGCGCCGTATCCCATGATCGCCGCGAGCGGCATTCCATGAACGTTTCCCGAAGGGCTCGTGTCTGGAGTGTTCATGTCTCCGTGCGCATCCAGCCAAATAAACCCGATGTGTTTCGATTGCTTGCGAAAAAAAGACGACACGCCCGCGACCGATCCCGCGGCAATCGAATGGTCGCCGCCGAGAACCACTGGCAACATCTCGTCAGCAAGCGTTTTTTCCACCGTTTCGGCCAGGCCCTGGCAAGTCTCGGCGATCTCCTTCAGATATTTCGCGCGCTTGTCGCCGTAGTGCTGTTCTTCTGGCTGCTTCACGGAGATGTTGCCGATATCCTCCACCTGATAGCCAAGCTGTTTGAGTCGTGCCTGCAAGCCTGCGACGCGCAACGCGGAAGGTCCCATGTCGACGCCACGGCGGCTTGCCCCGAGGTCCATCGGCACACCGAGAATGCGAATTTTTTGCGCCATGCGATGCTCGTCCCCCCAAAAATGCGGGCAGGCGAAGCAGCCTAAGGATATACACGGTAAAGCATTCGAGGAAAGGGGATGACTTCGCGAATGTGCTCCGTTCCGCAAATCCACGCAACGGTGCGTTCCAGGCCCAATCCAAACCCTGCGTGCGGCACGCTGCCATAGCGCCGCAAGTCCAGATACCACTGGAACGATTCCTCCGGCAAATTGTTCCGTCGCAGCCGCTCGATCAGGGTTTCGTAACTCGACAAACGCTCGCCGCCGCCGATAATTTCGCCGTAGCCTTCCGGGGCGATCATATCGAAGCTCAGTGAAAGCTCCGGCCGTGCCGCATCCGTCGCCATGTAAAAAGCCTTCATCGCCGCGGGATAACGATGAATGATCACGGGCTTATCGAACTCTTTGGAGATGATCGTCTCTTCGTCGCCGCCGAAATCATCGCCCCATTTCGCCGGATTGCCGTTTTTCTCCAAAACTTTAATTGCCTCGTCGTACATAATTCGCGGAAATGGCGGCTTGATGTTTTCGAGCTTGCTGACGTCGCGCTTCAGCATTTCGAGCTCGCGCGCCCGATTTTTCACCACCGATTGCACCATCGCGCTCACAAGTCCTTCGCCGAGGACCACCATGTCTTCCAGATGCGCGTATGCCGCTTCGGGCTCGAGCATCCAAAATTCCGTTAGGTGGCGTCGCGTCTTCGATTTTTCCGCGCGAAACGTAGGGCCAAAGCAATAAACCTTCCCCAGTGCTGCAGCCGTCGCCTCCACATAAAGCTGCCCTGACTGCGTCAAATATGCCTTCTGATCGTCTATGTAATCGACTTCGAAAAGCGTCGTCGTGCCTTCGCATGCGGCCGGCGTGAAAATCGGCGCGTCAGTCAGCGTGTAGTCCTGGCTGTCCATGAAATTGCGCGCCGCGCGCTCCGCTTCCGCGCGAATCCGTAAAATCGCAGCTTGTCGAGGCGTGCGAATCCACAAATGCCGCTGGTCGAGCAGAAAATCAACGCCGTGCTCCTTGAGCTGAATCGGAAAGGGCGTGGACTCCGGCACGCGTTGCACCACTTCTACGCCGCTCACATGCAGTTCGAATCCTCCGGGAGCCCGAGCCTCCGCGCGAACCGTGCCCGTCACAATCACGCTGGATTCCTGCGTCAGGCCTTTCGCCGCGTTAAATGCGTCTGCATGCTCTTTCTGCGAAACAACGCCTTGGATTATCCCCGTGCCGTCGCGAAAAATCGGAAACAGCAGCTTCCCCGACTCGCGCAAATTGTAAAGCCATCCGCGAATCGTCACCTCCGCGCCCACATGTTCCCCGGCATGTTCGACAGTCACGACACGCATAAAAACCCCTGGCCCTGAATTTTCGCTCTCCTCGAAATCTTAATTGTGCGCGGCGGAGCGCTTAGCCTCTAAGCCTTGGTCGAGCTTTTCGAATGCCGCCATGGCATCGGCTAGTGACGGCGCCTGCCCGGACTGCTCGCGAAGCTCCAACACCATCGGAAGGGGAGCCGACGCCGCTGCCAAAATTCCCAGCGCTGCGTCCCAATCTATATTCCCGCCATACGGTAGGAGGTGCTCGTCCTTTTGCCCATGATTATCGTGGACGTGCACCGCGGCCATCAAATCGTGCATCGCTTCATAGCTGATTTCGATTCCGTCTTCCATATGCGCGTGCCCAATGTCGAAGCAGAATTTCAAATCCAGCCGCGTGTCTTTGACGAAATGCCGCAAGCTCGATGGCGCTCCCAATTCGCCCGGCGTGTTTTCGAGCAGTATCGAAACGCCGCGTTGCTTCGCGAAAATCGTCAAGTGCTCAAGCGAATTAAACGCTGCGTCGATTTTGCGCTGATCGTGTTTTTCGCGTCCGCCGCCGATATGCTGCACCAGATACTTGAACGGAATCTGCTCCGCGATTTCGAGCGTCCGTTTCACTTCGTCCACGGCATCGACACGCCGCACGCGCTCTGGATCGGAAATCGAAATGGGAATTCCGCTTTCGCGCTTTCCGGGCAACAAATCGCGCTCCGTCGGCGAATGCAGCGAATGAATCGCCAGCCCGTGCTCCCGAATCCATTCCGCGACCGTGCGGATCGTCTCCACGGAGCGATAATTCACGTGCACCGGAGTGCAGTAAATTTCGACCTGCGAAATGCCCGCCTGCGCAATTTCCGCCAGCAATACGGAAGTCAGCGGCTGGGTCGAGTATCGGTAGGTGGAGAAGACGCGCTGCATGGTTTGAACGTTTTGTGTTTCCGCGGTTCGCGAAGCGCCGCAGACAATTGGGCACGCTCAATAGCTACGTAATCGCGGTGCACCGGCCCTCTATGGTCTGTGGAAAACTCGTCCGCGTCAATACCCGCGGGCGGCGCCTTGCCGCCGCGGATCAGGCGCGCCCAGCCGCTCGCCTGTCTTCGGGTCGATCCCAATCGCTTCGACTTCGCCGATCCACATCTGGCGCGATGCCAGATGATATCCGCGCTGCTCGAGATCCTTCGCCACCACCTGCGGAAACGACGGCTCGATCAACACTACATCGGGCATCCACTGCTGATGAAAGCGCGGCGCGTTGATCGCCGCCTGCGCGTCCATTCCCAGCCACGCCCAGTTCAAAATACTCAGCAGCGTTGCGGAAATAATTCGCGGCCCGCCGGGCGAGCCTGTGACAAAACTCAGTTTGCCATTCCGCAGAACGATTGTGGGCATCATGGAGCTCAACGGCCGGTGTCCCGGCGCAATCGCATTCACTGCCGATTGCAGCAGGCCAAACATATTCGGCGTTCCAGGTTGGCTGGTGAAATCGTCCATTTCGTCATTCAGCAAAAATCCGTCCGTCGTTGTCACCGCGGAACCGTAACTGTCGTTCAACGTGTAGGTGTTCGACACCGCGTTTCCGGCGGCGTCCACGACGGAATAATGCGTCGTGTGCCCCGATTTTTGCGCCGCCGCTTCCATCCACGCCGCTGCTGCCTCGGGCGAAAGTTTTTCGATCGCGCCGCCCGCGGGAGTGTCTTGCGAATGATCGAACGGCGCGGGATTGCCAGCGCCAATTTGCTTGCTTGAGCTTGCTTCTCTTGGATCAATCGTCGCGCGCCGCTCGGCAGCGTACTTCTCGCTCAGCAGTCCCGCGACCGGCACATGCGCAAAATCCGAATCGCCCAAAAATGTCGCGCGATCCGCAAACGCGCGCCGCATCGCTTCCACCACCAGATGCACCGACTGTGCGTCGTCCCACGATTTCAGTTGGTAAGGCTCAAGAATATTCAGCGCTTCCAGAATCGCGATGCCGCCCGAGCTCGGCGGCGGGCTGCTGATGATTGTCCACTTGCTGCCGCGCGCGGTATACGTTCCCTCGACCGGCTGGCGCAGATGCACGCGATAATTTTTCAGATCCTGCATGGTGATCAAGCCGCCGTGACGCGCCATCTGCGCGGTCAAATCCTGCGCCGTTTTCCCAGCGTAAAATTCGCTCGACCCGTTTTTCGCGATGCGCTCAAGCGTCGCGGCCAATATCGGCTGCCGAAAAACTTCGCCAGCCGAATAGAACTTCCCATTGTGCAAATAAATTTCCGCGCTGTGCGGAAATTTCCCGAGCCGGTCCGCGGAATCACGCAGTGACGCTGCGAGTTTCGCGCCAAGGGGGAAGCCATCTTTCGCCAGGCGTATCGCGGGCGCCATATCCTCGGCCAGCGTCAGTTTGCCGAAATGCTTCTGCGCAAACGCCATCCCCGCCACGGTTCCCGGCACGCCGACGGAAAGATACCCGAGCGTCGACCTGCCGGGCACGATTTTCCCGTTCGCGCCCACGTACATGTTGCGCGTGGCGCGCCCGGGTGCTTCTTCACGGTAATCGACGAATTTCGCGCGGCCATCCGCCATGCGCACGAGCATGAAGCCGCCGCCACCGATGTTTCCCGCCTCGGGCTCGACGACCGCCAGCGCAAATCCCACGGCTACTGCCGCGTCCACGGCATTGCCGCCCTTCTTCAAAATCTCGACGCCCGCCTCGGAACCCAGCGCCTCATCACTTACGACCATTGCGTGTGCGCCGCGTACCGCGGCGGGCGGCCACGCCGGATTCGAAATTTCGCCGGCCGACGCATCTTCGCGCGGCGCGGGCGGTTGTTGTTTGGCTTGCGCGTGCAAAATCGCGGCGCAGCAGAAAACACTCACAGCAAGAAAAGTAGGTTGTAGTTTGATTCGCATCGGAACTCGAATCTATTCGATTCGCGGTGGGGCCGTCAAGCCGCACGAGTGCGCAGCCAGACCCGAAGCACTGGCAAATTATTCTCGCAGGAATTCGACCCGCGCGGAGGCAGGCATCAGGCCAGCTGCTTTTGCGCGAGCAATGAGCTCATCGACAGCCTTGCGCCCTTCGTCGCCAAAATTCAGCGTCCAGCGGTTCACATACATGCCCACGAATTTATCGGCCAGTGCCGGGTCCATGTCGCGAGCGAATTGCAGCGCATAATTCAGCGCCTCTTCGCGATGATCGAGCGCGTAGCCCACGCTCTCGCGAATCGCGCGCGCCACTTGACGCGCTACGTCCGTGTTCAGTGAACGCCGGACCGCATTTGCGCCGAGCGGCAGCGGCAACCCTGTCTGTTCCTGCCACCAAACGCCCAGGTCCACCACGCGGTGCAGCCCCGCCGCTGCGTAAAGCAGTTGCCCTTCGTGAATCAGCAACCCCGCCTGCACTTCCTTTGCGCTCACAGCGTCCAAAATCTTGTCGAACCGCATCGTCACCGTCTCGACGCCGGCCTCAAACAGTTTCAGCACCAGGTACGAAGTCGTCCGCGTCCCAGGAATCGCGACTTTGCAGCCCTTCAATTCGTTTTTCTTCATCGCCCGCGATGAAACCACGATCGGCCCATAGCCTTCGCCGAAGCTCGCGCCGCAATCAAGCAGAATATACTTATCCGCGAGGAACGGATACGCATAAACGCTCACCGCCGTCACGTCATATTTCTCTTCTTGCGCGGCCTGATTGAGCGTTTCGATATCGGAGAGCACGTGCGTGAATTTGATTCCCGGAACGCGGAGTTTGCCCGTTGCCAACGCGTAGAACATGAACGCGTCGTCGCTATCCGGTGAATGCGCGATGCGTATTTCTGAAGTTTGCGTGGTTGCTGTGTGTGTGGCCATGGGATTCAGGTCTCCAGCGGACATTAAACGCGCACTCTCCGGCCGTATAGCGGCAGTTCGGGCGGCATTCACAGAGCCGTGTGGCTCTTCTGCAGTATCTCGCGGAGTGAATTCCGGCCGGCTGGGGCGCCGTTCAGACGCCACAGCATAGCACAAAATTCCTCGTACAGGTTTGGCTCGAGCCACCAGCCGGGATCGTTTCGCGTCAGTCGAAGTGGAACAGAAATCCAATCGACGATCCTACCAACTTCACTCGTTGCGGAGGCAAAGCACTCGATCCCACATAGTTTTGGCCGTAGCTCACATTCATTCGAAAGCTGACTCGCGAAATGATGTAAACGTCGACCCCTCCTACGAATTTCATCGCAAATCCAGTTTCCGCCTCTGACCGCGACACATGGATGAAGGGCCCGTCCGCCTTGAATGAGGCCGTCGCGTGGGCAGCGCCAAAGAGAGCGTCGCCAAAGGGAGTCCACCGCGTGTGATTTCGCAAAACGAGCTCAGGTCCGCCCAGGAAGTGAAATAACCTCGGATTGATTCCAATGTTCTGCGTGAACGTGGGACACGGTGGCGTGCCGCAGAGTGCTTGAACCGTGTGTGCAAACTCGCCGCTGCTAAAATCCGCGGAGACATCACCCATGACCCCGAAATATCTGGTGAAATTGCGGATTACGCCGCCCTCGAATCCGCGGTCAGCGTTGTCAAAATCCCTGTGGACAGCGTTGAAGTCTGTGCCGAAGTCGAAGACATGATCGTTGCTTTCAATCTCAGGGTAGTTGCCGAATACCTCATACTTTGAAAATTGCGCGCTACCGCGCATTTGCGCCGCCGCCACCTGCGCGCACGACGTTGCAACCAGAGCCACAGCGAGCAATCGCCTCATTCGACATCCCCCAAGACCCACTATCGATTGAGATGTTCGAACCCTCTGCTTAGTTCCGTCAGTTCCGGCGTCCGGTGCTTATCGGCAACTATCTTACTTACTGCCCTGGCTGGCGCGCCGTTATTGCGTCTCCGGGTTGGCCGTCGTCACGATGGGGTCGTCGGCCGTCGCCACCGCGCCGCGTTTGTCCGCTGCATGAATTTTTTCGTTCTTATCGAGAAGGAATGACCGTTTCCCGCTCTTCCCGTACACGGCGGGAATCGCCGCGATTTCAAAACCAGCCTCGCCGCCATCCGCCGCGGCGGTGATCCGATACCGAAATTTATAGCCGTCTTTATTTCCGGCAGCCAGGTCGGCATCAATCAATTTTGCCCCATCGGGTGAGATGCCGTCCTTGGCCGGGCCGAGTTGCGCCAAAGAATTCGGCAACTTGCCGAACGCCTGCTTGTATGTATCGATGGCCGCTGCCAAATTTTGCAGCGTGTCGATTGCGGTCTGCTCGCGGTTTTCAATGTCCTGCGCGGCCCACTGTTCCTGAAGCTGCGGGATATCGATCAGCAGAAGTCCAAGCGACAGCAGTTTCCATGTGCCATTTTCGCGCACGAATCCAAACTGAATTGTGTTTCCGTTCGTGACGCTCACCGGAACATACGACAGGTTGTCATGCACGCGCGGCGTGCCAAACCGGAATTCAGCGCTCGAGTCCGTTCCTTCGCAGCGCAAAATTTCGTGTCCTTTGTCATCGCTGGAAAGCAACGGCCTCCCCGCCGTATCGACGAGCGCGAAGCGTTGCATCAGCGAAGCGCGCTGGTCCGCCGGAAGTTTCTGAAACGACGCGGCATTTTCATCTGTCAAATAATTTGCAAAGTCCGCTGTATTTTCCTCGCAGGCCGCAACCAGCGCGTCATTCAGAGCCTCGGCCGGACCAGAACCCGCCCCTTGCAGTGTCTGCGCCCCCAAATTCGGCGCAAGCGCAGCAATCATAATCATTGCTAGGGCTAGGATCCACACGATGGTGCGCGCCATTCTCAATCTGTTCATGTCAACCTGCCTCCCGCACCTCGCCCCAGCGTCGGTACCTCATTCTTTCGCCTGCAAAAAGATCGTAGCCAGCTCCTTGGTGAATTTCGACCGCGGCATCACTTCCGTGCAGCCGGCCTCGCGTGCCCTGTTCGCCAATTCGGTTTGCACATGAGAGAAAAAGGCAACGATGCGAATGTTCGTTTCGCGCCCATGTATCGCTGCGATCGTCTCCATAGGAGATTGCCGCGCATTTAAATCCACCACCACGAGTTTCGGCTGTTGCTTCTCCAGTTCCGCCATAAGCGCAGCGCCCGCTGCAAACGATTTCATGCCGGCACCTACCTGCTTCGCCGTTTCCATCATCTTCGACTGAAAGAAAATGTCATCCACCAGAGCAAATATCTCCGCCACTTCTCCTCCGCTTATTTTCAGCCGCTATTTTTTTTTGCGACGTACCAAGCGCCGGCGCTCGCAGACAACTCACTGCAGCCAAGTTTCTGATTGCTAGGATGCCACGCTTTGCCAAATGGCTTTTCGGAATTTTGCTTTGCCGTGTTTCTTCCGCAGCGCCAATTGCGGTATAAAGGAATCGTCGCCAAATGGGACGGAGGTAAGCATGAAAGCCGCCATGGAGGCCGCAGCTCTGCCGGGAATGGCCGTCCTCGAGCAAACGCCCATCATTATCGAAAAGCTCGTTTCGTTGGCCAGCGAAGATCAATTGCACTGGAAGCCCTCGATCGAGCGATGGTCGATCGGCGAAGTGCTCGCGCATTTGGCCGACGTTGAAGTGGCCGGCTTCCGCGAACGCATCGAGCGCATGGCCCAGGCGGACATGCCGCAACTCGCGGCGTACGATCAGAACGCGCAATATCGGGCCGGGCGTTACTCCAGCGGCAAGCCACGTGAATATCTGAAAAATTTTTGCCACGAGCGCGACCGCAGTCTTTCCTGGCTGCGCTATTTGCCCGAAAGCGTTCTTGCGCGCAAAGGCCAGCATCAGGAATTTGGCCTGATCAGTGTCGCGCAATTGATGAACGAATGGGCCTTTCACGATCTGGGCCACATTCGGCAGATTGCGGAACTTTTCCGTTCGCGCGCGTTTTTTCCCGTCATGGGCCCGTTTCAAAAGGGCTACACCATCAATCCGTAATCGGCTTTGCTTATGGATGAAATTTCACGCTGCATCCTGGAAGTATTCGACGAACTGGGCCAAGACACGCTCGACCTCCACGCGTTGATGGAAGTGGCGGGTGGCAGCGATCCCGAACGCCGCAACGACGTGCCTGGCGCCGTCGAATTGCTGGTTCGTTCCGGCGCGCTCGATCCCGCGGGCGGCGGAGATATCTATCGCCGCAGCGAACAGGGACGCCTCGCCGTTGCCAGCCCGCGCGCCGCCACCCTGTATTCACGGACGAAATGCCATCTTTGCGACGAAGCTCGCGCCGCAATTCTTCCGATTCTCCGCGAATTCGGGGCTTCGCTGCGCGAAGTGAATGTCGATGATGACAAAGAGTTGCGCGAGCTCTACACCGACGATGTGCCGATCGTTTTCCTCGGCTCGCGCGAGGTCGCACGCCATCAGGTCGACACCGTCCGATTCCGCAAGGCCCTTGAAGACGCCAAATCCTGATTTTATTTCTTTACAAAAAAATATGCAGCCATGCCGAATCCCACGATAATCACGAGTCTGCGTATATTCTGCGGATTGATTTTCTGCGCGTAATACGCACCAGCGTATCCGCCCAACGCCGCGCCCACCAGCATCACGATCGCTTGCGGCCACACAATCACCTTTGCGGAAATAAAAAGAATCAGCGCCACGCCGTTCACCGCGCTCACAATCAGCGTTTTCATTCCATTCATCGCGTGAATATTCTCCACACCCAGCAACGCGAGCATGGCCAGCACCAAAATCCCGGCGCCGGCGCCGAAGTAACCGATATACACGGCGATCACCAATTCCAGCAACAGGCCGGCAACGAATAAGGCTCGCCTGCCGTTTATGTGACCGCGTCGTCCGCGTACCCATTTCGTGATTCGTCCGCTCGCGGTAAACAGCAACGTTGCGCCCAGCAACAGCCACGGCACCAGGTGCATGAACGTTGCTTCCGGCGTGCGCAACAGAATGTGCGCCCCAATCACGCCGCCGATTAAGCCCGTCAGCAGCAGCGGCGGCAACAGTCGCCGCGCGTCGGGCGTTTTCATCTCGCGCCAGTAGGCTACTGTACTCGCGATCGTTCCCGGCCACATGGCTGCCGTGTTTGTTGCATTCGCGGAGATGGGAGCGATTCGTACGAACAGCAGCGCCGGGAAAGAAATGAAGCTGCCCCCGCCCGCGACCGCGTTCAGCGCACCTGCGGTCAGAGCAGCGAAAAAGAGGAATGCAGCCTCGCCCAAAGACACGCGCAAGAATATCTTTTCCGCGGGATGCTGTCACTTGCGTTCTGCGCGGATTGTACAGGGAGGATTTCTTGCGGAGGCACTTGTGCGGGGAGATTTGCGTTGCGCAACAAATGAAACTCATTACCGGTCAAGGTTTGGCGTTTTCGGGGAGGTTTTGGCGGCGTTGAGGCGTCTCTCGGCCTGTTGAACGGCGCTCGCATCATCGAATTTTCACTCTGAACAAGCTAGCACGTTGCGCGCCACAGGGATAGATCTGGCGGCTGTGGAGATCAATCAGGCGCTGTATCCGTTGAACGGGGCGACGCGAAAAAATTGCGTCACTCAGAAGGTGAGGCGGGCGCCGAGTTGGGCCGCGAAGGGTATACCCACGGTGGTGCCGGGGCCGAAGAAATCGCCGAGGCCGCCGGCGGGGACGCGCAACTGATTCAGGCTGGTGATGGCTTGCGTTTGCGAGCAGGAGGGATCCAGGCAGAACGCGGTGGCGTTCGTCAGATCGTTCACCGGAGTAGGAAGCGCGGCGAGATTCGTGACGTAATTCGCGCCGGGATTGTTGCGGTTGAAAAGGTTGAAGAACTCGACGAAGGGCGTGGCAGTGAAGCGTTCCCCGAGCTTGAACGGGCGGCTAACGCGCATATCGACTTGGATGTAAGGCGCGCCGCGAAATTGATCCATGGTGGTTTGCACGCCGTTGATGACGGCGCGATCGTTGACCGCGTCACCGACTCCATTTACGTCAACGGGAGTGGTGATGGTGAATGGACGCGCGCTTTCGAATTGTGAGAGCGTGCTGATTTCGAAGCCGAGGGGGGTGTGAAAAATCCCCGCGACAACGAGGCGATGGCGCACATCTTCGCCCGACGGGCCGTAATCGCCTTTGGCAAACGCGTCGAGCGGATTGCAAACGCCGTTCACATAATCGAAAAGCTCGCCGAGAATGCAGCCCCATGTCTTCGCGCTGGAGAGCGTGTAGTTGACGATCAGATTCGCGCGCCGCGAAACGTTTCCCTGCAGATGAATCGAGAGCGCGTCGTAGCTCGAGCGATTGTCGCTTCGAAACACGGTCAAATTCGGAACAGCGTTCATCTGGTCCGCTTGAAAATTCGGATCTGAAGTCGGAATTGTGGGCGTGAAAAGCGTGAAGCCCGCTTGATATTGGTAGCGGCGATACCCGTGCACGCCTTGCTCGTGCGTCCAGTCGGCGCTGGCGATCCAATTCTTATTGAAGGCGTGTTCGACGCCCGCGCTAGCGTGCAGCGCGTAGGGAGTCTTGTAATGCGGGTCGATGATGGCGCCTGCGCCGCCGTTGGATGCGCCGGGGATGCAGCCGGGATCGCCGGGATTCACGCACGGGCCGGGTGCGGCGTTCACGGCCTGAAACGCAGTGACCCAGCCGTTTTGCGCCAGGTCGTTGTAATAGAGGCCGATGCCTGCGCGAATCACCGTGCTCTCAGACTCTCCGGGCGAGTACGCGATGCCGAGCCGCGGTGCAATTTGGCCGCGATAGTCGTGGGGCGCGCCGTCGATGAGCGGAATTTGCAACGCGCGCAGCGTCAAAAACGCTGGATTTTGCAATTGCGATTGGCCCGAAGCGGTGAAGAGTCCGAAAGTTGTATCGTAGCGAATTCCCGGATCGATGGTGAGATGCGGCGTGACGCGCCAGAAATCCTCGGCGTAAAAACCGATGCGCTGCACATTCTGCGAAAAGCTCCCGTTTCCGGCCGGAGTCGTGACGCTATTGGCCGCATAGTCGGCCGTAAACTGCGATGGGTTCGCAAGGTAAAAAGTGGGATCGTTAGGAAAAGTGACGAGGGTTTCCTGGTTGCCGGGCAGCGCGCCGCTGAGAACGGGTTCATGGATGAAATCGATTCCGAAGCGCGGATTGTGCTTGCCGGTGGCGTGGCTGATGTCGTAGCGGAACTGATATTTTTCCTGATTGCGCAGAACGGGAAAGGCGGTGATGGGCGTGACGAATTGATTGTCGCCGAACGTTTCGAAGCCGGAGATGGTTTGAAACGTGGAGCTGAACGGAAACGCGAGCGCGAAGCCGAAATTGGAATTGCGGACTTCGGTCAAATGCAGGCCACTGGCGTCAAAGGTGAAAGAGCCAAGCCAAGTGGGGCTGAACGTGAATTGGTTGCTGACAACCATGTTGAGATAATTGCTGTGCCAGGTGGCGCCGGTGGACGGAAGAGTGGCCTGCTGGACAGCAAAATTGTTGGTGGTGTAATTGTCCTCCGAGGCGCGCAAGAACCATTGCGAACGAGCGGACTGCGTCCAATCGACGCGCGCGCTGCCGAGATAATCGCGAAACGGAACGGGGACGCTATTGGGAACGGCGATGGAATTCACGCCGGGAATCAAGCTTTGAGCGGCCAGCGAGGCGAGGGCGTTGAATTGCGCGAGGGTCGCCGGGCTGTAAGCGATGCTGGCATTTTCATGGCTGTATTCGAAAGCGGTGAAGAACCAAAGCTTGCTTTTGACAATCGGACCGCCCAACGTCGCGACGTAATCTTGGGAGGAGAAGGGCTGCTTGGGCAGCGGCGCGGGATTCTCGATGGGATAACGCGCATTGAGAGCAGCGGCGCGTTCGGAAAAGGCAGCGTCGCCATGCCATTGGTCGGCGCCGCGCTTGGTGGTGATGACGACGGAGCCGCCGACCGTGCGTCCGGTGTCCGCATTCTGCTGCGAAGTCTCGACAGCGAATTCCTGAATGGCGTCAGGCGAAAAATTCTGGAGGAAGCCGCCGATGTAGTCATCAGAATTGTCGCCGCCATCGACGTTGAGAACGTCGTTGAGTCCCGAACTTCCGCCGAAAGAAACCGCAGTGATCCGCGCCTTGGTCGGGTCAGAAGGCTCGACGGGTTCAGTGCCGGGAACGAGGAAAGCGATGTTGGCGAAGGTGCGGTGAGCCAGGGGGATGTTTGCAAGGTCCCGAGCCGATACCGCACCGCCGTGAACGGCACTGGTGATATCGATAGGCTCAGTGGTGATGGAAGAAGCCTCGGCGCGGATGGTGACGCTTTGCTGGACAGCGGCGGGTTTCAAGGCGACGCTGACGTCCTGAACGGAGCTGACGATAGCGGAGATGTTGGAGATGGCATCCATAAACCCGGACGCGGAAACGGTCAAGCGGTAGGGTCCGGGCGGAAGATCGGCGAGGCGAAATTCACCCTGCGCGTTGGATATGGCCTGACGCTCGAAGGAAGTTTGCAGCGACCGGGCGACGATTTTCGCCGAGGGAACACGCGCGCCGGTCGTGTCCACGACTTCGCCGACGATGCTGCCACGAAAATTCTGAGCGCGAGAAAGCGGGGAAATCAGAAAAAGTACCAGAGAGACAGCGATCATGCGCCAATTTTTCAGGGCTCGCCTCAAGTCGATTCTAGTAGCGCCCGTCCGCGGGGCATGAGTTGCGTTCGACGAACCCACGGACACTACTGCACAGGCGGAACTACTACCACGGTTCGTATTTCATCTAATTGAAACGGTGACACTAGCGGATGAGTTGTTCGAGCAGACGATGCACGGAGTAAAGCGTGGCTGGGCGCATCATGGCAGCCACCACGAGGCCGGTGACGACCAGAGAAATGCCAGCGAGCAGCGCGCGCATTTTGCGAGGGGTTTTTTCGGCAGGCGCTTCGAGGCCCAGCAGGCGGTCGACGCGGATGAAAAGATCGCGGCCGTCTTCGATCAGGCAGCTGACGAACAAAGACGCTCGGGAAGACGTCCTCATTCGCGCGACGCGCACGAGAGCCTCGGCCAGTGAAAGCGAACGCTGCGAGTTTCCCGCCGCAGCGCGATCGTCGGCGGCCCATTCGGTGAAACGCGCCCACGAACGATCCATGGCGGCGAAGCCTCGCGAGAGCGGGAAAATGCCGGGTGCGAGAAGCAAGAGGAAACGCTTTAGGTTGTCGCGCGAAAATTGGTGAGCGCGCTCGTGTTCCAGAGCCGCGTCGAGCTGATGCGGCAAGAGCGCTTGCAACACGCCCCGCGACACGACGATTCGCGGCCGGATGACGCCCGCTAGAGCAAGCATCGCCCTTTCGGTGTCCACGACGAGCAGGAGCGCCTGCTGATTCGAGACAAGCGCGGCGTTGCCTTCGCGTTCACACCGGCGGCGGTAACGAAGCGAGACAAAAATGGCGCGCAGAACTCGCGCGAGGGATATGGTCCAGAGCGCGACGCCGAGAAGGGCGGCGAAGCAGCACGCGATGCCCACGCGTTCCGCATTTGCATCCGGCTCGAGCCACAAATAGCTGGGCACGCAAAGTGCGGACACGATGAAAGCGGCTACGGCGAGAGGCGATAGGCGCAAGACGAACAGAAGGCGCGCGGCGAAACGCGGCTTGAGTGATTCACCCAGCCGGATGGCGGAGGGCGCAACGATCCATGCCGCCACGCTGAAGGCCGCGTAAATCAGGAAAAACGACGCGAAGCAGAGACACACCAGCCGCAGGATGTAAGGAAGAATCATGAGCGGCCTCGACGAAAAAGCTCTTTGCGTTTCCGGCGGATTTTCATCTCGAGCGCATTGAGAAGGGCTTTGTCATATTGGCCGACCGCTTCGACCAGGCAGGAGATCAACAAATCGCGCGAAGGTTGCGGTCCCGCGAGGAAGCCGGCCACAAGATCGCCGGCGCGTTTGCGCTCCCATTCTTCTGCTGAAAAGCGCGGCGAGTAGAGGAAGGCGCGCTCCGATTTGCGGCGGTTAAGCAAATCCTTTTTGTAGAGGCGGTCGAGAGTGGTCATGACGGTGGTGTATGCGAGCGTGCGCGGAAGCTGGTGAACGACGTCTCGCACACTCGATTCGCCGCGCGACCAGAGAATCTCCATCACGCTGACTTCAAGGTGGCCGAGCGCGAATGGTTGAAGAGCGTCAGCGCGTTCTTCGCGTGCGCGTCGAGTTTCTAAGAAGCGAATCATCGTTTCATCTGCTGTTTTTGAAGGCCGCCTTAAGAACCAACAGATTCTAGACCTACTCGCTACAGAGTGAAACAAATTTGTCTTTAAGGGTGGCTTTCTGCTGCACTAAAACATCTTAATTTTGGGGCGGGATATGGACGCGTTGATTTTCTGCAAAGCTGAGCGCAGCCGCCCGGTGAAAATTTACAAAGCGAGGTCGCGCGATGTCTTTGGAAAATCGTAAGGGCCCGGCATTCATTTTCAAAAGACTGTGGATGGGCTCCTTAATTCTTCTCGCAATGATAGTGATTACAGCAGGCGCTAGTCTTTCGGCGGGAGCTCAAGGTTCGAAATCAAAAGCGAGAGCGGAAACGGAAACGAAATCCGGTTCGAGCCGCGACGGAAGAATCGACGCGCAGCAACTGGTGCGTGAGACGGTGCAGAACGAGCTTAATTCTGGTAAGAACGACCCCAGTTTGTGGAGGTTCCGCAAGATTACGGTGAAGGACGGCAAGAAACAGATGTACGACGTAATCGAAACAAAGAACGGCGAAGTCGACCGTCTGCTTGCGGTGAATGGCCAACCTTTGAGCGCCGAGCAGCGGCGTGCCGAGAATGCTCGCATTCAAAAATTATCCGCGGATCCGGACGAGCAGGAAAAACGAGCCGACGCGGAAAAGCACGATGGCGACCAGGAGACGCAGTTGCTCAAGATGCTTCCGGATGCGCTGACGTACCGGTACGCCGGAAAAAGAGGTGACATGATTCGGCTGACATTCAAGCCGAATCCGAATTTTCACGCCTCGACGCACGAAGCAGAAGTGTTCCATCACATGGCCGGAGTGATGTTGATTAACAATCGTAATAAGCGCCTGGCGGAACTGAGTGGCAGGCTGATCACCGAGGTGAAATTCGGCGGTGGAATCCTGGGGCATTTGAATAAAGGCGGAACGTTTGAAGTGAAACAAGGCGAGGTGGCGCGCGGACACTGGGACATGACTCTACTGGACACCGAATTGACGGGGAAGGAGCTTTTCTTTAAGACGATCAGCGTACGCGAGAAAACGATTGAATCAAATTATAGCCACGTCCCCTCCAATGTAACCGTCGCGCAGGCGGCGCAAATACTGAGGAAAGATAAGACGGAATCGGCAGCGATGCCGTCGAAGAAGAACGCGGCAAACTAGGAATTGCCAAGCTGGCGAGGTCACGTCATTCGCCGTTCAGGGCGGGAAAAACCGCGTTAGAGGCGGATTTTCACCCGTTCAGTGCCTCGAGACGCACCGTATTCCCGACCTGTTTAGTGCTGTTTTAAACCTATGTTAACATAGGGTTTGCAGCCGTAGTTTCGCTTGACACGATGGGCTGGACGCGCCTAGAATGAATATGCGACTGGGTGGGTCGTATATCCAGTCAAGTCGCTCCCATGTTGAAGCTATCGAAAAAATCGGATTACGCGCTGATCGCTCTGAAGCACTTGGCGACACATCCGGACGACGGGTCGTGCAGCGCCGCGGACATCGCTGAACTATACAGCATTTCCGCGCCGTTGATGGCTAAAGTGCTGCAAAAGCTGGCGCGAGTGGGGCTTGTGGTGGCGCGGCACGGTTCCAGCGGCGGATACACGCTCGGGCGCGACGCGCGAACCATCACGGCCCTCGAAACAATCAATGCGATCGACGGGCCTGTGTCGCTGACGTCCTGCGTCACGCACCATGGCAACTGCGATCAAACGCACACGTGCACGATTAAAGAGCCACTTCGTAAAGTGAATCACAGCATTCTTGAGATGCTGAGCAAAGTCACAATTTCACAAATGGCTGACGACGCCCCGGCTTCCGAGGTGGTCGAGCTGAGAGTTTAGGGGAGATGAGGAATGGCAATTAAACTACCGATTTATATGGATAATCACGCGACCACTCCGGTGGACCCGCGCGTGGTGGATGCGATGATGCCCTATTTCACCGAGAAATTCGGGAACGCGGCGAGCCGCAACCACGCGTTCGGCTGGGCGGGCGAAGAAGCAGTCGAGAACGCGCGCGCACAGATCGCGCAGTTGATTGGCGCGACGCCGAAAGAGATTGTGTTCACGAGCGGTGCGACGGAATCGGATAATCTAGCGATCAAGGGCGTCGCGGAGATGTACCGCGAGAAGGGCAATCATATCATCACGCAAGTGACCGAGCACAAAGCGGTGCTGGATACATGTAAGCGCCTCGAAAAAGACGGTTACGAAGTGACCTATCTGCCGGTGGAGAAAGACGGGCGCATCAATTTGGACGATTTGCGCCGCGCCATCACTCCCAAGACGATTTTGATTTCGATTATGTATGCGAACAACGAAATCGGCGTGATCCAGCCGGTTGCCGAGATTGGCAAGATCGCAAAAGAGAAGGGCGTCTTCTTTCACAGTGACGCCGTGCAGGCCGTGGGCAAAGTTCCCGTGGATGTGCAGAAGGACGGCATCGATCTGCTTTCGATTTCCGCGCACAAGTTGTACGGTCCGAAGGGCGTGGGCGCACTGTACGTGCGGCGCAAGAATCCCCGCGTGCAATTGACCGCAATGGTGGACGGCGGCGGACACGAGCGCGGCATGCGTTCGGGCACGCTGAACGTCCCCGGAATCGTGGGATTCGGCAAGGCGTGCGAACTGTGCCGGTTGGAAATGGCCGAGGAAACGAAGAAGCTGAGCGCGTTGCGCGACCGGCTGAAGGAAGCCATCATGTCCAAACTCGACGAGACGTTCATCAACGGCACGATGGAGCACCACCTGCCGCACAACATCAATATCAGCTTCGCGTACGTCGAAGGTGAATCGCTGCTGATGGGGATCAACGACGTCGCGGTGTCGAGCGGCTCGGCGTGCACTTCGGCGACGCTCGAACCGAGCTACGTGCTGAAGGCCCTCGGCGTTGGAGAAGATTTGGCGCACACGTCGATTCGATTCGGGATCGGACGATTCAACACGGAGGAAGAAGTCGATTACGTGGCGAATCGCGTGGTCGAGACCGTGAATCGCTTGCGCGAACTTTCTCCGCTGTACGAAATGGCGAAAGAAGGCACGGATGTGAGCAAGATGAACTGGAAAACGGCTTAAGATTTTTGCAGGGCAGGGGAAACAGCGGGGCAGAGAAAAAGTTGGTCAAATTTGGCGGAGGGAATCATGGCTTACAGCGACAAAGTAATTGAGCACTACAATCATCCGCGCAACGTCGGCTCGCTCGACAAGAAAGATCCGAACGTGGGGACGGGGCTCGTCGGCGCGCCGGAATGCGGCGACGTGATGAAGCTGCAGATGAA
>DATLSS010000074.1:0-3536 GCA_035534035.1 Candidatus Acidiferrales bacterium
TACGAAGAAAGCCATGAGCGGCGCGCCAAAAAGTTTGCCGATAGTCAGCTCGAATGGAGAAAGGCGAGTCAGACGCTGGAAGTCGAACGTGTTTTGGTCCTTCTCGCGCTGAATGGCGTGAAGACAGGCGATGCCGCCGCCGATGACCAAGACCAGCGCTTGAATGATGAGAATTACGTGCAGCAAACCTGGCCCACCACCATACCCCGTGCCTCCGCTATCCACGTTAACGCCGCCGTGGAAAAACGCGTAGTACAAGGCGACTTCAATCGCGGCGCAAAGAGCCGCGGCGGAAATCATCCGCCTCGGACGCAATTGGATGCGCGCGTTACGGATAATTTCGGGATTGGTGAACACGCTCATCGCCAAACGCTCACATCACTTCCCCGCCGGAAAGCCGCGCGTAAATCTGCTCGAACGACTCCGACGAACCTTCCACGGCGCACACCGGCGCTCCGCTCGTCACCAAATCGCGCACCAGCGCCGCGAGGTCGCTGTCGTTTCCCGCGAAATGAAATTCCACGCTCGACGATCCTGCAATTACGCTCGCCGACGGATGCGCATCCATCACGCCGTCCCGCACCGATAGCCACGCCAGTAACTCGTCGCCGGGCGCCGCCACGCGAATGCGCAGCCGCCGATGCGCGGGCGCCGCTCCTTCCTGCATGACATCCGCCAGTTTTCCAGCGCGCAGCAGGTGGCCCTTCTCCAGAATTGCGACGGAGGTGCAGATTTCTTCGAGGTCCGCCAGAACATGCGAGCTGATGAGAATCGTTTTGCCCTTGCGATTCAAATTCTTCAGCAGATCCTTCAGCTCCACGCGCGCCTTCGGGTCCAGACCCGAAGCAGGCTCGTCCAGCACAATCACCGGCGGATCGTGCAGCACCGCGCGCGCAATCCCCAAACGCTGCTTCATCCCGCGCGAAAGTCCTTGAATAAAAGCGTCGCGCTTCGTTTCCAGCCCAACCCACCCGATGACTTCCGTGACGCGCCCCCGAATCTGCGCGGCGGGCATTTTGTAGGCGTGCGCGAAGTAGTCGAGATATTCCCAGACTTTCAGATCATCGTAGAGAGAGAAAAAGTCGGAGAGATAGCCAAGAAATCGCTGCGCGTCCTCGGGGCGGCGCTCCACGTCGATGCCATTCACTTCCACGTTGCCGGAAGTGGGCGTCAGCAATCCGCAAATCATTTTCAGCGTTGTGGTTTTTCCAGCGCCATTCGGGCCCACGAAGCCGAAAATCTCCCCGTCGCCAATGGTAAGGTTCAATCGGTCCGCGGCAACCGCCAGCGCCGGATTCCCCTTCACCGGCAGGTCGTACTCTTTCGTCAGATTTTCCAGGCGAACCATAGTCGATCAGGTGCGAATGCGCCGGATTGTGGACGCGATTAGCACAACTGTCAATACGCAAAGCGAGTGGGTAGCGGGTCAGTTTGAATTTTCTTGATCGTGACACAAAGAGTCAAAATTCAAACTGACCCAATACTGGCGGGTGACGCAAGTTCCCCCAAGCAACGGGAAAGTCTTCGCTTGAAGGAAATGTGCTGAAAGAATATGCTGCGCGCGGAACTGGAATTTTGCCGCGAGGAATGAAATGGAAAATATAACGCGAAGAAAATTTTGCGTGGGAGCGCTGGCGGGAGGAGTGGCCGCGGGCGCCGGCAAAGTATTTGGCGCGACTCTGCCCGCAAGCGTCAACGAAATCGCCCAGCCACAAGAATTGGCAAAGCGGCAACCAGGGCTAACAACGGGCAAGCGTCCAACGATTATTTCCGCCCACAACGGCCTGCCTCATCTCGACGCCGGAATGGCCGTGCTGCGCTCCACCGGCGACACCATGGACGCCGTGCTCGCCGTCGTCACACCAGTCGAAGACGATCCAAACGACAACTCTGTCGGCTACGGCGGATTGCCCAATGAAGACGGCGTCGTGCAGCTCGATGCGTGCGTGATGCACGGTCCGACGCGGCGCTGCGGCGCTGTCGGGGCAATCGAGAGAATCAAGAATCCCGCGAAAGTCGCGCGCATCATTATGGAGCGCACAAATCACACCTTCATCGTCGGCCGCGGAGCTACACAGTTCGCCATTGATCAGGGATTCGAGCCGATGAATTTGCTCACGGACAAATCGCGCCTTGCGTGGCTGGCGTGGAAGGCGGCGACCTCGAAGGATTGGCGTCCGGGCCTGGATGCGCCAGACTTTGACAAGCAGCTTGCCGAACTGCTCGACACGCCGGAACGCCAGGCTTGGGCGCCGTGGATCAAGCAAGTGGTGGCGCATCCGCCCACAGGAACAATCAATTGCCTCGCGGTGAATGAGAAAGGGGAAATGTCCGGCACAACTACGACTTCCGGGCTGGCGTGGAAAATTTCTGGGCGTGTTGGCGATTCGTGCATCATTGGCGCCGGGCTTTTTCTCGACCAGGATGTCGGCGGCGCGGGCTCGACCGGGCGCGGCGAGGAAGACATCAAAATCGCAGGCGGCCACACCGTCGTCGAAATGATGCGCAAGGGAATGTCGCCGACCGATGCATGCCTGGAGGCGCTCCATCGCGTCGTGCACAACTACGATTTCGACAAGTCGCGCCTGAAAATGTTCGATCTCCAGTTCTACGCGCTGAATAAAGACGGCGCGTACGGCGCGGCCTCGCTGTGGTCTTCCTATGGCAATGGCCAGCCCATGACCTACGCAGTGCATGATGGAACGGAAGCAAAATCGGTGTCGTTCACGCCGCTATTTCAAGGAACAGGTGGAGATTACTAGCCGCGAAATCACGAAAGAGTCGAAGCGCGGGACTCGCGCTTGACGGCTCATTAACATGGACCGAGCCAACATCGTAATCATCGGAGGCGGCGTGGTGGGATGCGCGATCGCGCGCGCTGCTTCCGCAAAGTGGACGGACGTTTTCCTTCTCGAGCAAATGCCGAAACTGGGCATGGGCGCGAGTTCCCGAAACAGCGGCGTAATTCATTCCGGACTGTATTACACGCCCGGCTCGCTCAAGGCATCGCTGTGCGTTCACGGCAATAAACTCACATACGAATTTTGCGCCGCGCACGGCGTCCCGCACCGCAATACGGGCAAGCTCGTTGTCGCCACATCGCGCGAACAAGAACCAAAACTAGCTGAGCTGATCGACCGCGGACGCGCAAACGGCGTCGAAGGACTGCGCCTGGTCGAAGCCGCCGCGATTCGCGCGCGCGAGCCGCACATTGCGGGAACCGCGGCAATCGAACTGCCGTCCACGGGAATTGTGGCCAGCGAGGATCTGGTCAAGGCGTATGCGCGAATTGCCGTTGAGCAAGGCGCGGACATTGTCACGCACGCAAAGGTCGAGAAAATCGATGCGCAAGGCGAGCTGGTTCGCGTCAAGAGTTCAGCGGGCGAAATCGAAACGCGCTGCCTGGTGAACAGCGCCGGATTGTTTGCCGATGAAATTGCCGCACTGATGGGCTCGCCGATGGCGAGGCATCGCATTTATCCCGTGCGCGGCGAGTATTGCGAGATTGTGCGCGCTCGCAGCGACCTGGTGCGCGG
>DATLSS010000075.1:0-13861 GCA_035534035.1 Candidatus Acidiferrales bacterium
ATTTGAGGAGGAAGAAATGACAGAAGCTCAAGGAACCGCGCAGGCTGCTCCGTATACGGTGCCGCCGCTGCCCTATGCATTCGACGCGCTCGAACCGTACATCGACGCGAAGACCATGGAAATCCATCACGACAAGCACCATGGCGCCTACGTCAGCAATTTGAACAAGGCGCTCGAAGGCCACGCTGATTTGGCGAAGCTCTCGGTGGAGGCGCTGATCAGCAAAATCGATTCGGTGCCGGAAAATATCCGCACCGCCGTGCGCAACAATGGCGGAGGTCATGCGAATCATTCGCTGTTCTGGAAAATTATGAAGAAGGGCGGAGGCGGCGAGCCGAAGGGCGAAATCGCGGAGGCGATTAAGTCCACGTTTGGGAGCTTCAATGAATTCAAAACTAAATTCAATGAAGCGGCGACGAAACGGTTTGGCTCCGGCTGGGCGTGGCTGCAGATAAAAGACGGCAAGATGGGAATTGAATCGACGCCGAATCAGGATAATCCGTTGATGAGCGGGGCAAAACCAGTGATGGGAATCGACGTTTGGGAACACGCATATTATCTGAAATATCAGAACCGCCGGCCGGAATATATCGAGGCTTGGTGGAACGTGGTCAATTGGGACCAAATCAATCAGAATTACGCGGGGGCGAAGAAGTAGGCGGGCGAATTAGCGAAACTAAAAGCAAATTCCTCGCAGGATGCTGATTGCATCCGCTCGGAATGAAATGCAGGGGGAGACGCGGCGTGAGTTTTATTCGCGCCGCGTTTTTGTTTTTGTCTGACGTTTTTCACGGATGCGGGAAAAGATGGGCTTCGAGGGCGAGGATGGCGATGGCGGCGAGCGTTGTGACGATGGTGACGACGAGGCCGACGCGCACGAATTCCCAGAAGGTGACTTTTGTCCGGCGTGCGGCGAGCTGCAAGACGATTAAATTCGCTACCGAGCTGATGGGCGTGGCGTTGCCCGCCAGCGTGCTGGTGCTGGCGACGGCGAGCCAGACAAAGTGAGTGTTTGGGAGCGACGCAATTACCGGCCTGATGAGCAGCACCGCAGGCACGTTACTGACAAGATTTGAAAGCACGAGCATTGTTCCGCTGACGGCGAAGAGTTGCGAAGTGACGCCGCCGTTTAATCCCGGCTCAAAAAAATGAATAAGGTCGGTGACCGCGCCGGAGTTTTCGAATCCCTGCATGACGACGAAGAGCGACGCGAAGAAAAGCAAGAGCTCCCAATTGATGCGGTGATGAATGCTTTCGGATTTCACCCGGCCAATGATCAGGATGAATGCTCCCACAGCCGCGGCGGCGAGAGGAAAAGAAAAATTCATCGTCCACAGGACGAGAACGAGCGCGGCGGCGATTCCGCATTTGATGAGCAGCGTGCGATCGAGCGCGACGGGAATCGCTCCCGGGTTCCCCTCGAGCGGTGCGTCGTTTGCGAGTTGGCGCCGGAAAAAAATTGCCAGGATGGCAATGTCGAGCAGAAGTCCCACAAGCGCGACGGGCGCGAGGTGGAAGAAAAAGCCGAGAAAAGTGAAATGCGCGGTGACACCGACGAGGGCGTTCTGCGGATTCCCCGTGACGGACATCACCGAGCCGATATTCGAGGAAGTGGCGAGAGCGACGAGATAGGGCAGCTTGGGTAACCGCAGACGGTCGGTGATGGCCAGAACGATGGGCGTGAAGATGAGGCAGATGGTGTCGTTGACGAAAAATGCGGAGAGGATTCCCGCAGTAAAGATGAGAAGGACGAGGAGTTGAAAACGCGTGCGGGCGAGCGCGGCGACGTGGACAGCGATCCAATCGAAAAAATGCGAGATTTGGAAATGCGCGACAAGAATCATGATGCCGAGAAGAAAAATAATCGTGTCCCAACTGACCGCGCGATACGCGCCGTCGAGCGAGACGACTCCAACGAGCACCATGGCTACCGCGCCGCAAAACGCCGCAGCAGTGCGGTCGAGATGGCTACCGCGGCCGCTCTCGACCGCGATGAGGATGTAGGTGACGAGGAAAATAATGATGGGGAGCCAGTGAAGCTGCGTCAGAAAGGGAACGATAGCGGCGGGCAGCGAGAGCATGCAGAAGAGAGCTTAACGCGCTTCGCGTGCAATGGAAAATGGAAGCCACGGGCCACGATGATCAGAATACCGGAAGGCCGTCGGATAGTGATTCCCAATGCCGTGCTTTTCACGAACCCTGTGACGGTGGGCCGCGCAAACGAGAAACAACAAGCCACTCCCGAGGCAAAAGCTGATCCCGAAGCAAGACCTGGCACTGAAGCAAAATCCGGCGCCGAAGCTGCGTGAGAGAATGCCTGAAACAGCTGCCGATGATTCGGTCCAGATCTTGCCGGGCGGCAACGCGACGCGCGGTAATTCAGGTACTATCGACAGGAATGAGTGAAACGGTTCAGACGCGGTGCTGCATCGCGGGCGGAGGACCTGCCGGGATGATGCTGGGGTTTTTGCTGGCGCGGACGGGTGTGGACGTGCAGGTGCTTGAAAAGCACGCGGATTTTCTGCGGGATTTTCGGGGCGACACGATCCACCCTTCGACTCTGGAGCTGATGCACGAGCTGGGGATTCTAGAGGAATTCCTGAAACGTCCGCATCAGGAAGTGCTTGAGCTTGCGGGCCAAGTGGGCCGTGAAACTGTGGTGATTGGGGATTTCAGGCATCTTCCCACGCACTGCAAATTCCTGGCGTTGATGCCGCAATGGGACTTTCTGAACTTTATCGCCGAGCAGGGCCGGCGCTATCCGAGCTTTCACCTGAAAATGCAGACCGAGGTGACCGACCTGATCCAGGAGAATGGAAGCATCGTGGGCGTTCGGGCGAAAACTCCGGACGGGAAGATGGAGGTTCGCGCGAGTCTGACGATTGGAGCCGACGGGCGGCGCTCCGTGGTACGCGAGCGGGTGGGGCTGGAAGTGATTGACCTGGGTGCGCCAATGGATGTGCTGTGGATGCAGATCCGCCGGCGAGACAGCGATCCCAGACAAACATTTGGGCACGTGGAGACGGGAAGGATTTTCATTATGCTGGATCGCGGAGATTACTGGCAGTGCGCGTTCGTGATTCCGAAGGGAGGAATCGAGGAAGTTCGCCAGCGGGGACTTGCAGTGCTGCGGGAAGAAATTGCGAAGCTTTCTCCTTTCTTGCGCGATCGCGTGGATGAGTTGAAGGAGTGGAAGGACATAAGCCTGCTGACGGTGGAAGTGGACAGGTTAGCGCGCTGGCATTTGCCGGGACTGTTGTGCATTGGAGACGCGGCGCATGCGATGTCGCCGATTGGCGGCGTGGGGATTAATTTGGCGATTCAGGACGCGGTCGCGGCGGCGAACATTCTGGGCAGGAGACTGCGCGAAGGAAATCTTGACGAAAGCGACTTGAAGGCTGTGCAGCAGCGACGAACCTTTCCAACGCGAGCGACGCAACGAATGCAGATTTTCGTGCAGAATAGCGTCATACAGGGAGTTCTGCGCAGCGATAAACCGTTGAAGCTTCCGTGGCTATTAAAGCTCTTGGGGCGCTGGCCGTTTCTGCGGCGAATTCCAGCGAGGGTTGTCGGCGTGGGATTCCGACCGGAGCATGTGAAGACGCCGGAAGTGAATGTTGCAACCGCGAAGTGATTCTCGCCTGTTGTTATCGAAAAGAGCTCAACTGCGTTGCCCGGCGTGGTCGACCGATTAGTGAGCCCAGATTTTCTGCGGGTCGGATTCGTAGGGGTAGACGTGGACCATCCAGTTGAAAATCTCGGGGAACCAGCGGCCGCCGACTGCGGCGCAGGCTGGTTCGGTGGAAATGGAGCCGCCGAGGCCGAACTGCTTGCGGTTGACGAGCGCGGGCGGCGTGCCCTTTGGCGGCATACAGAAGTTGACGTGCTTGTGCCAGCGCGCAATGCTGAGCGGGACGCGCTCGTTAAGCTGGTCCTCGGTGTAGCGCTTGGGAGCGGTGTACATGGCGCCTTCGAGCTCGTAGCCGCCGGGAACTTTTTTGTAAAGAAGTGAAGTGGGGCGCGCGGGGTTGAAGTCAAATTGGGCCTCGAGGGCGTAGCGCCGATTCGTGAAGTGGTAACGCTGCTGCGGGACGTTGGGCAGGAAGATCTTAAAGCCGTCGGCCAGCGCGACATGGTAGTCCTTGTATTTCTCGATGGCTGGCCGGAGAGTGGCGAGGATTTGGGCGGCGCGGGCCTGATCGGCGGCGTTTGCAGGGCGCAAAGCGGTCATGAACATGTGCGGGTTCATATCCATATGGATGCCGGACATATCCGACATGTCATTGTTTGCATCACGGGCGGCTGCGGGATTTGCGGCGGCCTCGTGCTGCATCGAAGGCATGTTCATTTTGGACCTGCTGCCCGCGTTGGATGAGGCTTGCGACTGCGATTCGGTCTGCGATTGCGGTTGATTCTTGCCGTGGAGGCGCGCGACGAGAAACAACGCGAAAAATGCGGCAAAAATGAGCATCGCCACTCGGAGAAGCTGCTTCATGGGCTTCGACCTCGGCTACTAATTTAACGCATGGCGGGCGGAAAAGTTGCGGCCGCGAAGGACAGGGATGCGCAAAGGGGCAAGGTACTAATGCTGGGACACCGTGATTTTGGGAGTCCTGGTGATCGATTGAAACGCGCGGCAGCGGAACGGCAAGGAAAAGGCGTTCCGTGAGTGCTAGTGAACGGTGAGGATGACGTCGTAGGAGGCGTTGCAATTTGTGTTGGGATCGTCGGTGATGGTTTTTGATACTGTGCCGCTTTTGATGTGGAACAGGAGCGGCTTCTTGCTGAAGTTGGGCAGGCCGGTGAAGCGGGCGTTGCCGTCGCTATTTGTGCCAACCTGCAAATCGGTTTTGCGCATGTTCATGAAGCCGTAGCGAATCAGTACTTCAATCTGTGCGTTGTATATGGGCTTGTTCGTTCCGTCTTTGACGGTAAAATTTGCGCGACAAGTACCGATGCCGCCGTCGACGGACGGAACGTCCGGAGGGTTTGTGGCAAGGGTCGCGGCGGAAATTGCCAGAAAAGCGAGTGCACAGATTGTCCGCAAAATCCGAATATGCTTGACGGCCATTATTGCCTCCTTGAATGAAAAACATACGCCGCTTGAGAAGAAGATGCAATTGCGACGCGAAATTTCTTAATTTCGACTGCCAGAAGGCCAGTTCAGACAGACTCAGAATCCTTGTTTCCGGCGGGCTTTTTGGACAACGGTCTTCCGCGGGTCACGGAGTGACTTCCGGGGGAGGTTAATTTAGAATGCGGGCAGCGCTTGGCATCTACTACGTGCGCCGCGCGGGCGTCCGGCAGAAAATGTGAATCGAAGCAGGGCACAAGACATCCAAGGGGGAATGACTTTGTTCCGAATTGTCTCTGCAGACTGGGTGGAGAGGCATCTCGACTCGCCGGAATTTGTGGTGCTCGATCCGCGCTCGGCGGTGCGTTATATGGCGGGGCATCCGAAAAATGCCGTGAATCTTTCGGTGGCGAAGCTGCGGGATGTGCAGGGGGATCTGCTGCCCGATGAGGAATTGGCGCGGCGGATCGGCAGAGCGGGACTCGACGCGAACCGCACGCCGGTGATTTACGACAATGCGGACGGACGCAACGCGGCGTTTCTGGCGTGGATTTTGATCTATCTGGGGCGCGATGATGTGCACGTGATGGAAAGTTTTTGGGAGCAGTGGAGCGCCGACGGACGGGAAGCGTTTTACCGTCCGGTCCAGCCGACGGCGCGCGAATTCGTGGCGAAGCCGCGGCAGCGGTTGCGAATAAGCTTGAAGAAAATGCAGGAAGCGCCGGGAGCGAAACGGATTGACTTTCGCGACGCGGATGAATTTGCAGGCAGACCGGATGTGGACGAGCGGCCGGGACACATTCCGGGCGCGGTGAATTTGCCGTGCGGGGAAATGGGCGCGGCCGGACGGCTGCTGAAGCCGGACGAGCAGCTCAAGGAATTATTTGCGTCGCGCGGGATTTCGGCGAACACGGTTTCGGCTAGTGATATTTCCGGGAACGGGCGCGCGATTGCGTATTGCCGCACAGGAGTGCGCGCGGCACTAGGGTTTCTGGCGCTGACGCAACTGGGATTCAATGTATCGCTCTACGACGGGTCGTACGCGGAATGGGCTCGCAGCGGTTTGCCAGTAGAAAACACACTCGAGGAAAACGAAAAGGGAGAAGGCGCGCATGTCTGAAAGGCAATTATTTCCGGTGACGGTGGTAGGCAGCTGGCCGCGGCCGGCGTATTTGATTCAAGCGCTGCGCAAACGGCAGTCCGGTGACAGCACGGAGCAGGAATTCCAAGCGGTGGCGGACCGCGCGGTGATTGAGTGCCTGAACGCGCAGGAAGAAGCAGGCGTGGACATTCCATCGGACGGTGAGCAGCGGCGCGACAATTTTTATTCGTTCGTCGTGGAGAAGCTCGGTGGGATGCGGCTGATGAAAGTTTCGGAGCTGATGGACTTCATGAAAGATCGCGCGCGATATGAGGAAGTGTTGCGCGCGCTGGACGTTCCCGCGTTCGCGATCAAAAGTCCGATTGTGATCGAGCGGCTGACCGAGAAAAATGGGCTGGCGCAGGATGAAGTGGATTTCGCGAAGAAGCACACGTCGCGGCCGCTGAAGGTGCCGCTGCCGGGACCGTACATGCTGACGCGATCGAGCTGGTTCGAGGGGCTTTCGGACAAAGTTTACCCTCAGCCGGAGGATCTGGCGAAAGATGTGGTGCGCATCCTCCGGAAGGAAGTGCTGGCGCTGAAGGCGAAAGGGGTGGAGTTTATTCAGTTCGATGAGCCGATTTTGAGCCAGGTGGTTTACGGCGCGGAAAGCACGGAGACTTTTATGTGCGCGGCGCTGCCGAACCGGCGCGATCCCTCGGATGAACTGGAGTTGGCAGTGCGGCTGATGAACGAGACGGTCGCGGGCATGGACGGGGTGAGATTCGGCGTGCATATTTGCCGCGGGAACTGGAGCCGGCGAGAGGAAGTGCTGCTGAAGGGCAATTATGGGCCGATGCTGCCCTATCTGATGCAAATGAATATTGATCAACTGGTGCTGGAATTTGCGACGCCGCGCGCGGGAGAATTGGAAGTGTTCAAGGAATACAAAAACGAAAAGGAAATCGGGCTGGGCGTGGTGAATCCGCGGACGGATGAGATTGAAACTCCCGCGCAGATTGTGGCGCGCGTGAAAGAGCTGGCGAAATTCTATGATCCGGAGAAAATATTCCTGAATCCGGATTGCGGCTTCGGGACGTTTGCTGAACGCAACGTGAACACGGCCGACATTGCGACGCGAAAAATGGCGACGATTGTGGAGGCGGCGAAACGGCTTCGGCACGAATTTCAGGGCCGCGCCGCCGCCCAGTAAAGGACAGTAACCGGGTATAGCGAATGCCAGAAACTGGCTCAGAATGAATGGTTGTAGGTGCCATTGATCAGGGGCGAAGGAGAGGAACATGACGGACGCGAAAATGTCGGAAGAGAAACTGAACGGGCTGCGGCCGCAGAAGATCAAAGAGATTCTCGAATCGATGAAGCAGGCGGAAGTATGCCAGACGGTAAGCGGGCCATGGAAATCACGCGTGACGTGGCAAAGCGGGTTTCGCGCGAAGGCGTACATGCGGAATCACTCGGTCGAGATGGATGAGCCGGGGGCGCTCGATGCGACGGATCTGGCGGCCAGCGCGCACGAGCAGCTTCTGTCGGCGATTGGCGCGTGCATGACGGTGGGGTTCGTGCTGAACGCGACGAAGCGCGGGGTGAAGATTCACGACATGGAAATCGCGCTCGAAGCATATTTCGACAACATTCTGAAATGGGCCGGCCTCGATGATAAGGGCAATCCGGGATACCGCGGGATTAGGGCAAAGTTGTTTGTGCGCGCGGACGCGGATGAGGCGACATTGCGCGAAATCTGGAAACTGGCCGTCGACGGCTCACCGGTGACGCAGTCGGTGGTGCGCGGCACGCCGGTGACGACTGAATTTCAGATGGTGTAGTTCAGAAAAATACGCATTCCTCCGGTCTATTGAAAAATTCGGCCGGAGACGGAACGATACTTCTGCGAGCTCCCGCAAGCTGCACAGCCACGAACTATAAGAGCGCTTTCTCTCGACGAATTATGCGCAAAAAGGAATAAAATAAATGCTGTCGCACGAGGAGCTATCAATGGCTGGGGTGAAAACACAATCTGTGACGTTGAAGGTGGCCGACGGGACGACCATGAAAACATTCATGGCCGAGCCCGAAGACGCGGGCAAGTTGCCGGGGATTCTCGTGTTTCAAGAAGCGTTTGGCGTGAACGGGCACATCCGCGACGTGACGCAGCGATTCGCGAAGCAAGGTTACGCAGCGATTGCGCCGGAACTGTTTCATCGCACGGCGCCGCCGGGATTCGAGGGCGATTACGCGGATTTCAAGTCCGTGATGCCGCATGTCGGGGCGCTGATGGATGAAGGGTTGGAGGCGGATATTCGAGCGGCGCATGATGCGCTGCTGCTGAGCAGCGCGGTTGATCCGCAACGCATCGCATGCGTTGGATTTTGCATGGGCGGCCGCGTGTCGTTTCTGGCGGATTTGATTTTGCCGGTGCGCGCGGCGATTTCGTTCTACGGTGGCGGAATTGCGCCGAGCGGGCGCGGGGCGGGCTTGCTCGGACGGGCGAAGGATTTGCACGCGCCGATTTTGATGTTCTGGGGCGGGCTGGACAAACATATTGGGCCGGAGCAGCGGCAGGCGGTGGCAGATGCGCTACGCGAGGCGCGGAAGACGTTCGCGAGCATGGAATTTGCGGATGCGGATCACGCATTTTTCTGCGATGCGCGGCCGAGTTATAACCAAAAGGCGGCGGAGCAAGCGTGGGCGCTGTCCGTAGCTTTTTTGAAAAGCAATCTGCAGTAATGACAACTGGCAGGAGTGAGGAAGGCGGCCCACGCGGTTAGAGCCGATTAAAACCACAAGCTTGGAGTCGCGTTACGGAGCTGCTTTGTGAAACACCTTGCGGCGAATGTCCGGCCAGAATTCCTTCATTTCATTGGACACGCCATCCCACATAATCAGCATTCCCCACGTGCCCAAATTTCGCGAGAGCGTGCGATCCTCCGGTGCATGGTAAGTGTTGGAAATCCCCGCCGCCGCCGCAT
Organism: Candidatus Acidiferrales bacterium; assembly: GCA_035534035.1. Lineage (GTDB taxonomy): Bacteria > Acidobacteriota > Terriglobia > Acidiferrales > UBA7541 > DAHUXN01. The sequence goes on from DATLSS010000075.1 coordinate 9,143, forward strand.
TACCGACAATTTCTGAATAGTTGAATCGCGAGTGCCCTGAATCCGTGCGCGCCACGAACAGCCGGTTAAGCGAATAGTATGCGCGACGGGAGAAGCCGCCTTTTTTCATCTGGTAGTAGCGCGGATCTTCATGCAGCAAACTTGGGAAAATAGCCGTGGTCATGTAAGTGCCGATTCCATTGTCGGCATAGGACGCGCCGTAACGCTTCCCGTAAGCGCCCCAACCTTGTCCCCACGATTTGGGAGAATCGTTCGCCTGGTCGAGCGCCGCGAGGAAACCAATGAACGGGTAAGTGAAGTAGTCAGTAACTCCAGCGGTGGCGAGCCGGAACTTCTGGCCGCTGGAAATGGGCGGAAGCACGGTGGCGCCTTCGACCGTTCCGTAATTCGGCATTACCTCGAAGATGCGGTCGTTCACGGTTCCTGTTTGCTTCTCCAAATCGCTTTTCTTCTTTTTTTGCTGGTTGCCCGTGGCCTGCGTCTTGGGAGTTTGTTGAGCCGGGGGAGAAGAGGTGGCCGGTTGTGGTTGCTGAGCCATCGGTGAAGCCGCGGGAATCAGCAACGCAATCAGGATCAGCAGTAAATGAAATGGGCGTCGGTGTTGATCGCTCATGAGTAAGTTCAAGTCAACGATTGTCGCAAGTTCCGGCGGAAAATCCAAAAATTATCGGGGCTAGTTTCCATTCAGAAGGCGAGCTCGGCCGAAAACGTCCTGGGTGTCAAGAAGCAAAAACATTACGCGCGCCAGGCGATTTTGCCGGCGACGATGGTGGCTATGGGGCCGCCACGGAAATTGCGGCCATCGAACGGCGTGTTGCGCGAGCGGCTGGGGGATTCAGCGGCATGGTATGTCCACGCACGGTCGTCGGAGAAAATTGTTATGTCGGCCAAGTCACCCTCATGCAATTTGCTTTCTTTGCCGAGGACGCGCGCGGGGCCTGCGGTGAATAAATCTACCATGCGCATGAGCGAAATGCGGTTCGTGTGTACGAGTTGCTCGAGGGCCAGGGCGATGGCGGTTTCAAATCCCGTGATGCCGAAGGGCGCGCGGTCGAATTCGACATCTTTACTGGCCGGATGATGTGGGGCGTGATCGGTGGCGATGGCGTCGACCGTGCCGTCGGCGAGTCCTTCGAGGAGCGCGTCGCGGTCGTCGCGCGAAGCGAGCGGCGGATTCATTTTGAAATGCGAATCGTACTGAACGTCCTCGTCGATTAGAGTGAAGTGATGCGGCGTGACTTCACATGTGACGGCGAGGCCGCGGCGCTTGGCTGCGCGAACGTGTTCGAGCGAGCCGCGCGTGGAGAGATGCGCGATGTGCAAGCGGCCGCCAGTGAGCGCGGCAATTTCGATGTCGCGTCCCCCGCAAATCGATTCGGCGGCGGAAGGAATGCCTTTCAAGCCGAGGCGAATCGAGCGCGGGCCTTCGCGCATCACGCCTCCGGCGGCGAGCGAACAATCCTCGCAATGATCGATTACGGGCAAACCAAGCGGGCGGCAATAATCCATCACTTGACGCAGAAGACGCGCGGTGGCGATGGGGCGACCGTCGTCGCTGACGGCGACGGTACCGGCTTGCTGCATCGCGGCGATGTCAGCAAGCTGCTTGCCTTTGCTTTCTTTCGATGCCGCGCCGATGGGCCAAACGTGCACGGGCGAGACGGCGGCAGCACGTTCCATGATGGAGCGCGTGACGGAAGCGTTGTCGTTGACAGGTTGCGTGTTGGGCATCGGGCAAATCGCCGTGAAGCCCCCGCGCGCGGCGGATTGCCCGCCGGATTCGATGGTTTCGGAGATTTCGCCGCCGGGCTCGCGGAGATGGCAATGAAGGTCAATGAAGCCGGGAGCGACGATGCAGTTGGCGGCGTCGAGGATGATGGCGTCGGCGGCGGAAATTCCGGCCGCGAGCTTCGCGATGCGGCCTTTGTCGACGAGGATATCGAGAGGCGCGTCGTTTTTCGAAGCCGGGTCGAGGATGCGGCCGTTTTTAATGAGAAGCATGCGGAGGTTCCTTTGATTGTTCTTGCGGCTCAGCGGAGCCAGCAATGAGTTCGAAAAGAATGGCCATACGCACGGCGAGGCCGTTGGTGACCTGTTCGAGGATGCAGGATTGCAGGCTGTCGGCGACAGTAGGATCGATTTCGAGGCCGCGAATCATCGGGCCCGGATGCAAAACGATGGCGTTGGGATTCGCCAGGCGAACGCGTGCGGGCGTGAGTTGATAGCGCAAAATATATTCGTCAGCGGAAAGCGAAGGCTCGTGGAGGCGCTCCTGCTGAATGCGCAGCGCCATAATGACGTCCGCGCCTTCGAGGGCTTCTTCGAGGCGCGGGATGCGGCGAATGCCGGGCGCGAGCGATTCGAGTTCGCGCGGAAGCCACATGGCGGGGCCGCACAATGTGATGCGCGCGCCGAATTTCGAAAGGAGATGAACGTTCGAACGCGCCACGCGGCTGTGCAGAATGTCGCCGATGATGGCGATGTTGCAATTGTCGAGCGCGCCGGCTCGGCCACGGATGGTGAGCGCGTCGAGGAGCGCCTGCGTGGGATGCTCGTGGGTGCCGTCGCCGGCGTTGATGACAGGCACGTCGACGCGGGTGGAAACGAATTCCGCGGCGCCGGACGCGCCGTGGCGAATGACGATAGCGTCTGGCTTCATGGCTTCGAGCGTGCGGACCGTGTCGCTGAGCGATTCGCCTTTTTTCAGACTGGAGGATTCGGCCTGTAAATTCATCTGGTCGGCGCCGAGTCGCGATGCAGCGGTCGAGAAACTGATGCGAGTGCGGGTGGAGTTTTCAAAAAAGGCGAGCGCGACAGTCTTGCCGCGCAGAGTAGCGAGTTTTTTCAACGGGTAACGTTGGAATTCCTGGAAAGGCTTCGCCTGATCGAGAAGGAAGGTGATCTGCTCGCGAGTTAGCGGCTCAATGGCCAGCAGATGGCGGAAACGATGCGGCACGTTCTCCCTCGGGTGCGAATGAAATGTAGCCCTGGAATCTGCATACTGCGTGAGATTAAAGAAAAAGCAGATCCCTCACTTCGTTGGGGATGACACAAAAAATATTTGCACGAGTTATCAGTCGACACGGTCCATAACCATGACCCGCTCCTCTTTGTCAATTTCGTTGAGGCGCACTTCGATAATTTCGGCGTCGGAGGTTTCGACGGTGCGGCCGATGAAGCTGGCCTCGACCGGTAATTCGCGATGGCCGCGGTCAATGAGCACGCAGAGACGGATGCGGCGCGGCCGGCCGAGATCGAAAAGGCCGTTCATGGCGGCACGCACGGTGCGGCCGGTATAGAGAACGTCATCGACGAGAAGAATATCGCGATCGTCGACGGGGAATGGAATTTCGCTCGACTGGACAACCGGTTGCGGGGCGACGGTGGAAAGATCGTCGCGATAGAGAGTGATGTCGAGCGTGCCCACCGGAATTTCTGCTTTGGAGGAGGCGCGAATCGATTTCGCGAGGCGCTCGGCGAGCGGGATGCCGCGACGGCGAACCCCGATCAACGCGAGATCCTTTGCGCCACCCGATTTTTCGACGATTTCATGCGCCAAACGTTCGAGGGTGCGGCGAATTTCGTCCGCGGACATGAGCTGGCGCTTCTCGATGATGCGCATAGGACGACCTATCGTAACACAGCGAAGGAATTCTGAAGGACGTACACGAGGTTGTGTCGCGCGGGCGAGGATACGCCGCGCAGTTCTGGCGTGATCTTTCACGACGTATGTATAATGCGCGGGCTATTCTTGGACGAAGTCGGTGGAAGGCTTTCATCGTGCATCCGCGAACTCACATGAGCCGTGACGCAGATTTGGCCGGCGTAAGTTCCGCTGCGCGAAGTTCAATTTGGCGGAGCGATGTGGCCGTTCTGATTTGCGTGGCGCTGGCCACGGTGGCCGCGCATTTGGTTACCGGGGGACGCTACGGGTTTCATCGCGATGAACTGGCCACTCTTGACGACGCGCGTCACCTGGCGTGGGGCTACGTGGCCTATCCGCCGATGACGCCTTTTTTTGGCCGATTGTCGCTGTTGCTTTTCGGAACTTCGCTGGCGGGTTTTCGATTCTTCGCAGCGTTGGCCGAAGCCGCGGCTGTGGTGCTGACGGGCCTAATGGCGCGCGAGATGGGCGGACGCCGAGGTGCTCAACTGGTTGCCGCAGCCGCCGCCATTCCCTTTTGCATTGCGGGCGGCGCGCTGATGCAATATGTGTCGTTTGACTACTTGTGCTGGGTGCTGACGGCATACTTTGTCGTTCGCTTGCTCACCTCGAACGATCTCCGGTGGTGGGTGGCCATCGGGAGCGCGATCGGGCTGGGGATGATGGCGAAATACGGCATGGTTTTTTTCGTCGCGGGCATTGTGGCGGCCGTGCTGCTGACAGATCTCCAGCGGTATCTCAAGAGCAAATGGTTGTGGTACGGCGTTGCCGCGTCAGTGTTGATTTTCCTGCCGAACCTGATTTGGGAGGCGCGGCAAGGTTTTGTGTCGGTGGATTTCCTGCGGCATATTCACGCGCGCGACATACGGATCGGCCGGACGAAGGGATTTCTTCCCGACCAGATCAACATTACGCTATTCGCATTCCCTCTGTGGATGATGGGGCTTTACTTCTGCCTGTTCTCGCGAAAAGAAAGGCGATTTCGCGCGCTCGGCTGGATGTACGTCGTGCCGTTGCTCCTGTTCGTCGTTGCCAAGGGACGCGGCTACTACCTG
>DATLSS010000076.1:0-6918 GCA_035534035.1 Candidatus Acidiferrales bacterium
GGACTCAAATGCGTCGAGCAGTTGCTCCGCTTCTCCACGGCTCCGCCGCTGCTGAACTCTCCCAAACGTGTGTTTCTCTCTCATTCCCCCACTTCATCACGCTTGCTTCTCGTGCGCTAGGTGCGTTCCTCTGACGCATACAATCCACCACCCAGAGCGATAACCCCAAGCGCTTCGGGCCGGCTTTGGGTCAATCGACCCGCTATCCGGTCTCTTGAACCGGCGTAGGGTCCGCATTTTTTCGCTTTTTCGCTGCCTGCCGGCGCCGATTTGCGTGGATTCGCAAACCCAACTCATGGCACGCTTCGAGGGGGGGAGCGAATGAAAAGAATACTGGAAGTATTGAGCAAGCCTGCCGCGTTGGCGAGCGGATGGACCAGCGCAATCCTTTGCTTCAGCGCCGCCTTCGGATTTTGGTTGGCCGGAGAGCACCGCAGAGCCGTGTGCTGGGCCGCGCTCGGCGCCGTCGAAGTCGCGGCGATTGTCCTGTAGATGCGCTGTAAACCCTGGTTCCGCGCGCGCGACGAGTCACTCCGGAGAAGGGTCAGGCTGCATTCTTCGCCGCCCTTTGTCGTGGACCGCGTCCGCTTCGGCTTTCAATCGTTTTCCGCGCGCTCGCCATCGCAGAGATGAGAATCACCCTCGCAACGCACGGGCGGGATCGGTCCGCGACGCACGCCACGCTGGCAGGAAACAGGCCGCGAATGATGCAATCATCATCACCACAAACGCTGAACCGAACGCCAGCGGGTCGTGTGGGCTCACTTTGTATAGAAGGTAGCCCATCAGCCGCGTCAAACCCAGTGCTACCGCTCCGCCAAGGACAACGCCACCCCCCGTCAACGCCAGTCCTCGCAACATTACCAGCCGCATCAGGTCCGATCCTCCGGCGCCTAGCACCATGCGCAATCCGAGTTCGCGCGAACTCTGCGACACTGCGTACGACATCACGCCGTAGAGTCCTATAGCAGCAAGTAGCACCGCCAATCCGCCCAGGACGCCGACTAACGTCACCGCCGCCTGTTGCGGCGATGTCGAGCGATCCAATTGTTCTTGCAGAGTGATCACCTCGTAGAGTGCGAGGTTCGCGTCCAAGGCGTGCACTTCGCGGGTCAGCGTCGCAGCCATCACCCGCGCGCTCAAGGACGTTCGGATGTTCAGCCCCGGTTGAATTGCGAAATTCTGGCGCAATGGAACATAAAAAAACGGCTTCGGTAACTCGCGAACGCTTTCGTACTTGGCATCCTTGGCGACGCCAATCACGCGCATCCATCGGCCTTTGACCTGAACACGTTTGCCGATCGGATCGCCGCCGCGCCAAAATTGTGCGGCCATCGTTTCATTCACCACGGCCACCAGAGCGGATTTTTCGTCATCCGCGCGCGCGAATTCGCGGCCGGACACAATCGGGATACCCATCGTCACGAAATACTCAGGGCCCACTTCGTTGTAGTCCACAGTGGGCTGTTCCCCGGGCGGAGGCTGATAACCATCAACGGCAATCGGCGTGGAAGAATAAGGTTTATAGCCGAGTGGCGTAGTCCGCGCGAATGCGGCCGATTCGACGCCCGGCAGGGCCCTCACGCGATCAATCAGTTCGTTTTGAAGGTTTCTCGCGCGGCCCGCATTATATCCAGCGGAAATTAAATCTACAGAGGTATTCAGCACTGCTCTGGTCGAAAATCCCGGGCTTGCCGTTCTGATTTTCTGCAGGCTCTGCAGCAGCAGCACCGTTCCCACCAACAAAACGAAACTCAGCGACACTTGGACCAGAACCAGGCCTGAGCGGACCCATGTCTTTCCATGGCCTCCAACAACGCCCGCAGTTTCGGCGTTCAACGCTCCGGCAAGATTGATGCTGCGAGCCTGAATCGCGGGAACCAGACCCAGCAACAGCGTCGCAATTAAGCAGACCACGGCGCTCAGTGCCAGCACGCGCCAATCGAGTTCGCCCGGCAAATACATCGCCACGCCACCCCGCGCAGGGAAAAGCAGAACGAGCGCGTGACGGCACCAATACGCAACGATGAAACCGCCGGCCGCGCCGAGCGTCGCCAATATCACGCCTTCGGTAAGAAGTTGCCTCAATAGCCGGCCGCGCCCGCATCCCAGCGCAAACCGAACCGTCATTTCATGCCGTCGCGCGAAGGACCTGACCAGGAGCAGATTGGCGATATTCGCGCATGCAATCAGAAGCACAAAAGCAACCACCGCAAGCATGATTCCGAGCGTCGGCAGCAGAGTATTTGCGTTGTTGAATGGCGTCTGCCACAACGGCCACAGCTTGATGCCGCGGCCGCGATTGGTCGCCGGATAGTCGGCTTCCAGTCGTTTCGCGATGGCCGAAATTTCCTCCTGCGCCTGTTCGCGAGTCACGCCCGGTTTCATTCGCACATAACCTTCGATCCAGCGCGCTCCGCGATCCTCCAGCTTGTAACCACCCGCTTCAAAAATCTCCTCCATGGACACAGGGACCCAAAACTTCATGGCCCAGCCCACGAATGTCCCGTAAAACCGCTGTGGCGCAACGCCGACAATCGTATGCATCACGCCGTTGAGCCGCTGCGTTTCCCCGATGACTTGCGGATCGCCGTTGAACCGGTCTTTCCACAACTGGTAACTGATCACCGTCACGGGATGAGCGTTCCGCCCGGAGTCCTCGCCCGGCTCGAATCCGCGCCCGAGAATCGGGCGGATTCCGAGCGCGTCGAAGTAATTCGCCGATACGATGCTGCCGGTCACGACTTCGGCCCGGTCACCGATGCCAAGCGTTACTCCCATTATTTTGCTGACAAAAAACGAATCGGTCAGCTTGCAGTTCTTCTGAAGATCGAGGAAGTCGGGCCATGACAGAGGCGCGGGGCTGGAGTCGCCCAGCGACGTCCCCGTGACGGCCAGCAGCCGCTCCTGGTGCGATACGAGTGGATACGGACGGAACAGGACTCCTTCAACCCAACTGAAAACGGCGGCGTTCGCGCCGATTCCCAACGTCAGGCAAAGAATCACGAGGGTGGAAAAACCCGGGCTGCGCCGCAACATTCGGAAGCCGAAGCGCACGTCTTGCAATGTGGTTTCGATCATGCGAAGCCCCCTCCGGTCGCGGTAGAATTCCTTGGTCTTCTCCACGCCGCCGAAGCTGCAAAGCGCTTCGCGTCGCGCATCCTCGGCAGACATTCCTCCGCGCATGTTCCGTTCCGCGGCCATTTCCACGTGCGAGCGCAGTTCCGCGTCAAGGTCTTCGTCGAGATGACGCCGGCGAAAAAGCGCGGCGACGCGGCGCATCGACACGCGGCAAAATTCGCGCATGATTTAAGTCGTCCTCAGCACTCGATTGATCATCGCCGACATGCGATCCCAGCTTTCCGCTTCCTCTGCGAGCTGCTTACGCCCCGCGCGCGTCAGAGAGTAATACTTGGCTTTGCGATTGTTTTCCGAGACGCCCCATTTGGACGCGATCCAGCCGCGTTGCTCCAGACGCAGCAGCGCCGGATAGAGCGTTCCCTGGTTCAATTGCAGCAGATCCTTCGACACCTGCTGAATGCGCAGGGCGATCCCGAAGCCGTGCATAGGCCCCATCGAATCGAGCGTCTTCAGCAGAAGCAAATCGAGTGTTCCCTGCAGGACTTCGGCTTTGGAAGTTGGCATGGACTCCTCTAGATGATCGAAAGGAAGTCTATCACACCTCTGTTGGCCTTCAACAGGAGTTTGATCTCAGAGGTGGCAACATGAGATCGCACGAAGAACTACTGCTTCAGTTTTTCCCACCAGGTCAGAGGCCTGAGGAAGAGAATCACCTCTCCGGATTTCGGCAACGCTGTAGCCTTGCTGCAAGTATTGGGGGTGACAAAACCGAACTGAATGATCTTTTTCGTCGAGACAGTCATGGTAACCAGCCAGGAATAATCCGGCGTGTGCGGCTGGCATAACACGTAACCAGCATTGATGCCCATAGTGTCGCTGTACTTCACGACAGGATTGATTACCCCAAAGTCGCCGCACCCCTCCCAGCGGTTCTGAGTGTTTACTTCTGCATCGATGTGCGTAAGGTGAAGCAAAGCGACACCATCTTTGTCGATTGGAATTGCCAACCTATGGTGGATGTGATCGGCCCCCACATTCACGCACCCATGGGCCATAGGATGTCCCATTCCTCCCATTCACGAGCTTGATGGAGATGGTCTGGGCGCGAAGGCCTGTCCCTAATAAACCGGCAAACAGAACCATGAAAATCACCGACAAACTCCTGAAAAGCAATGGAACAGCACAAAATCTCCTTGCTGTCCGAATTTCACGCATCTCGATGGGCATGGACTATGAGCTCCTATGCCAAGAGCGAGATCCACACTCAAAACCTTGGAGGTGGGTGGCGCACTCCCTGGACGAATAGCCCCCGCGTGAAGTCAAAAAAGCTGCATCATTTAAAAACAAGCGCCCGCCCGCTGCCGTCATCTCGGTCACGCGATGACTCTTGGTATAGGGACCGTGACTACTTGGAGGGCTCGGACTGGATTGTTTGCCGCACTTTCTGGATGTCTTCGTCGAACGCGGCGGCTTCTGCTTGCAACCTTTTCCGTTTGCCGGGGCCGACATTTGGGCCAAGCATTTCGCGTTCGATTCGCGCGCGCTCGCTTTCGAGATGCTTCAGCAATTCCTGATCGTCTTTATAAAGTTCGCCAATGGCTCGCTCGACCGCGCGTCGCGCCGCCACCCGATAATCCCGCCCCTTGCTTCTCCGCCGCCGCATCCCGCGATCATGCCACAACCTCTAGCATCAGCGGGCCTGCATCCTTGCCAGGTTGTTAAAAAACATTCGCTGTCATCCCGAGCCGCCATGCGGCGAGGGATCTTTCCTTCGGTTTCTGCAAAATGTGTCCCGCTGGCGACAACAGGAATGGCGATCAAGATGCATTTTTCAACAATCCGTTAATGCGCGTTGGCCGCTGCGGGGCGAACTGGACGCGCGGGGCGCGGGGGCACCACGGCGGGGACGGCCAGGGAACGTGCGCCGTTTTTGCCCACTGTGCGGATGGCGAAGAAATGGTTGTCGGGCGAGACGCCGTCGAGCACGCGCGTCCTCATGCCAGTCGCCGCGCTGTTTGGTTGGGCGCTCGCCGCCGCGGTGTTCGTCTCTTTGGCCGCGCGACGTTGCTCGCGGCTGCTTCCCGGCACTGTCGCATCGTTAAACGCGGGACTGTTCGGAACAGTCGAAGCCACCTCCTGCGCGGAATCCTCAGGAACAAAATCGTAGACCGACCAGCGCGGGTCCGTCGTCTCGCGCCACAGAATTTCGTAGCCGGCACGCTGCGGGTCCACTGGCGCGGACCATCGGATCTGCGCATATCCCATGGCCGTGCCGAACTGATGCGTCATTGTCACTTGCGTGGGCGGCGCAGGCGCGAGTGCGAGTTCGCGCAGCACTTCCGTGTTGTCCAGCGCGACGTTGCCCATGAATTTGAAGTCGAGGAACTTCGCAAGGTCGCCGTACACGCGCCCATTCTCCGTGCGCGGCGTTTGATGCTGATGGTCGTAATTTTCCTGCGGCTCGGTGAAGCGCACAGCGGGCAGCCCTGCCGCGACGAAAGGCATATGGTCGCCGCCGCGTCCCAGCCGATCGAGGCGGAAAATCAGGCGAATGTTTTTGCGCCCGTCGATTTCCTCGATGGCGCGCGCCAGTTCGCGCGAAGGGGAATCGACGCCGTCAGGCCCGCCGCCGGAAAAAACGCGCACGCGATGCGGCCCGCCGGGAGCCGGATCCGCGCCAACGATGTCGTTATTCAAGTAGCCACCGACGGTGTACCCATTCGCCTGCAAATATTTCAGCATTTGCCGCGCGCCGTAAAGGCCTTCCTCTTCGCCGGAGAGCGCAGCAAAAAGCAGCGTCGCGCGATACGTCCCCCCAGCGAGCAGACGCGCACCTTCGAGCGCCACCGCAACGCCGGAAGTATCGTCATCGGCGCCGGGCGCGTCGGCGTTGGGATCATTCGTCTGCGACGGCCGCGAATCGAAATCTCCGCCGACCAGAAAAACAGTTTTCGCGAGCGCGGGATCGCTGCCGGGAAGAATCGCGTACACATTTTCGAGGTGAAGTTTTTCCCCGCCGCGCGGCAGCGTCACGTCAAATTTGTCGACGGTCACTTGCAATCGCCCGCCGGAATTTTTCGCAATGGCCCGATAGCGCGGCACGATGTGGTCGCGCCCGCAGCCGATGCCTCGTTTGGGATCGGTCCACGACGAAAACGAGTCGCGCGTGCCGCATGCGACTTGTTCGTTGACGATGGCGCGCATATTATTTTCGTCAATGGACGCGCGCGCGATTCGGCCCGCCGGCCGCGGCAGCAGTTTCGGCGTCGGTGCGCCCCCCGGCGGCTCGGCGGGATCTTGCGCGTAGAGAGCTCCTGCGAACAGCATCACGCCAAAAAGTGCAGCCGCGAAACGGATTCCTGAGAATCGCCGTCGCCGATACAAACCCCAAAGTTGCCCCACGTTCGCCACCTCGTCACGGAATTTTACGCCGCCCGAAAATCACGCCAGCGTGCATGAGTCTATGACGCGCGCGAGGACGCTGCAAGTTTCTTTCGATTGCGAGGGAGGAAAGCGGTCCGGGGAACTGTGCCGGAGCACAGAAACGCGGAAGAAGCGTACCCGGTCTGGGTTCGCCAGACCGGTCACGCCACACAATAATCGCGTGCGGCTAAATTAATCCGAAGACGTGACGGCCGTCTTTGGCGTGGTGCTGCCGCTGCTGGCGGCGCTGCGCGCGTACGACTTGTCAACGCTGCCGGAAGCGTCGCCGCTCTTGTCGATCTCGATCGAGCCTTTGAAGTAAGCACCGTCCTCGATCATGATGCGCGCGGTGGTCAAATCACCGACGACCGAGCCATCCTTTTTAATTTCGATGCGGTCACGCGCCCGCAAATT
>DATLSS010000077.1:0-21445 GCA_035534035.1 Candidatus Acidiferrales bacterium
TTTCTGGCGCTGCGGATAGCGGTGAATCGAGAGATGGAGGAACTCGGGCAGTTTCTTAACCGGACCCCCGCCACTTTAGCTTCCGGAGCGAGATGGGCAATTTTGAGTTACCACTCGCTCGAGGATCGCATGGTCAAGCGCCGTTTTCAGGAGCTTGCGCGGACCGGCGATTTCAAAATCCTGACCAAAAAGGTCGTCCAGCCCAGTGAAGCGGAAATTCAAATGAATCCGCGCGCGCGGAGCGCGAAATTGCGCGTCATGGAAAAAAGAGCGCCGGAGGACCATACGCCGGGGCCGGGCCATATCGAGAGGGAAGCATCATGACGGAATTCTACACCACGAAGCATATCGATAATTCGCGCCTGGTGCGGCAGGTAGCCCCGCGGCGTCTGCGCGAATATGCGTACAAAATGGTCTGGGGTGCGGTGCTGGCTTCGTGCTGCCTGCTCTACACCTGGCAGCATTTTCAAGACATTCAATTGCGTTACCAACTCGAAGATATACAGGCGCGGCACGCGCAGGCGGTGGAATTGAACCAGCAGCTCCACCTGGAAGCAGCATCGCTCAGCTCGCCCATGCGCATCGACGCCATTGCTCGGCAGCAGCTTGGCATGACGGTGTCAGCTCCGGCGCGCTACGTTCCGGCAGCGGATGTCCCGCGCGACGCGTACTTGACGCAGCCCGTTGCCGTGCAGCCCGTTCGGCCGTGAGCTGCCTACGAAAAAGTCTGGCGTGCATTCGAGGTTTGGCGCAAACCGCCCTGAATCGGCGCGCGTAGTGGACCGCCGCGTTGCGGGCTGAACAAGTTTCAAGATTCACGCCGGAGCCCATGGTGCAAAGTAGTTCTCGTCTGCGTTTACTGGTAATTTTTGGGCTCGCAGTCGTCTGGATGGTTGCCGTACTCGCCCGAGTCAGTTACCTCCAATTATTCCGGTACCGCGAATACCTCGAACGCGCCAACAACCAGCAACAAAGAATCATCGAGATCAGCCCCATGCGGGGCGTGATTTACGACCGCAATGGCCGCGAGCTGGCGATGAGCATTCCTGTCGATTCGTGTTTCGCCAATCCCGACGAGATCAGTGACCCCGCCATGGTCGCGCGCCTTCTCTCGCATGTTCTGGGTACGCCCGCGGAAGAAATTGAGCAGAAGCTGGCCCAGTCGCGCTCCTTCGCGTGGATTGCGCGCAAAATCACGCCTCAGCAAGCCGCCCGAATTCAGGCCCTTAATTTGCGCGGAATTTATTTTCAGAAGGAGAACAAGCGTTTTTATCCTCAGCGAACGCTTGCCTCCAGCGTCCTCGGCTATGTGGACATGGATGAGCACGGCCTGGGCGGGATTGAATACTCGCTCGACAAGCTGATCCGCGGACGGCCCACCCGCATGCTCGTGCTCGCCGACGCGCGCCGGCGATGGCTCGATAGCAGCGAGGCCGGCTCGGATAAAGGCGACAATGTCGTTTTGACGATTGACGAAACCATTCAGTTCATCGCGGAGAAGGCATTGGTCGCCGGAATTGCCAAAACGCACGCGAAGGGTGGCTCCGTCGTCGTGCAGGATCCAAATACGGGCCAGCTTCTTGCCGTGGCGAATTGGCCCGCATTCGATTCAAACGATGCAGGCGCTTACCCTCCCGAAACTCGCGTGGACCGCGCCGTAGCCGACGCTTACGAGCCGGGCTCGATTTTCAAGACGATTCTGTTTTCCTCGGCGATTCAAGAAGGCGTGGTGCGGCCGACAGAAGTAGTGGACTGCCAGATGGGATCGATCGTCGTAGCGGGCCAGCTAATTCACGACCACGCCCGCTTTGGCCTTTTATCCGCGACTGAAATTCTTGAGCATTCTAGCGACGTTGGGTCAATCAAAATTGCGCTACGGTTGGGCGCGCCAAAGTATTACCAATACATTCGCAGCTTCGGTTTCGGCCAGCTCACGGGAATCAAGCTTCCCGGCGAGAACCGCGGCCTATTGCGCCCGCTGAGCGACTGGACGGCTAGTTCCATCGGTTATATCGCTATTGGGCAGGAAATTAGCGTCACACCCGTGCAAATGATTTCCGCGGAGTCTGCCATCGCCAATGGCGGCACGTTGCGGCGCCCGCAGATTGTTCGCGAAGTCACGCGCGGGGATCAAGTCGTGATGCGGGAAGATCCCGACCCACGCCGCGTAATCAGCGAAAGCACAGCGGCAACCATGCGAGAGATGATGGAGCAAGTCATTCTCGAGGGCACAGGCAAAGGCTACGCTCAGCCTCTTGGCTACACGGCGGCGGGAAAGACTGGGACCGCGCAGAAGACCGACCCTGCAACGGGGCGTTATTCGAAGACGAACTACAACGCGTCATTCATCGGCTACGCCCCTGTAAACAATCCGGTCGTGACCATCCTCGTGAATCTGGACTCGCCGGTCGGTGGCCACGAGGGAAATGCCACCGCGGGCCCGATTTTCAAAGAAGTCGCTGAGCAAGTCCTGGCGTACAAGAACGTGCCCCACGACATGCCGGAGCTGCCCACCCTGGAAAAAGCGTCGTTGCGGCAGCGAACGCGCCAGCCTTCCTTCGATACCCAATTCGATGCGAATTTCGCTCGAAAATCGCGGCAGATTGCGAAGGACGCGCCACAGCCAAATCTTGGAGTCGCCAGCGTGCCCGAATCCTCCAGGGTCGCGATCGCCGAAGGCCAGGCGGTCACCGTGCCGAAGCTCGTTGGCCAGACCGTCCGCGGAGTCACGGAAGCGTGCTCGCATCTGGGTTTGTTGCCAATTCTGGTTGGCGACGGGATCGCTCGCGATCAAAGTCCGGACGCGGGAACGAAGGTTCTGCCCGGCACGAAAGTCATGGTTCATTTTGGCCGTGCCGGAGATACGGACGACGGCCCTGCCGGCAACAGCAATTAGCGCGCGGGTGCAGCCGCTTCCAAGGGACGGAACGAATTTGAAGGCACGGCGCGGAGGATCAGCACTGGCTGAATCGGAATCGGTTGAATCTGGAATGAATCTGAACGAGCTATTTTCGGGCGCGGAGATTGGCGCGATGGAGGGGCCCGTCGACGTGGACATTCGCGCCGTTGCTTACGACAGCCGTAAAGTCACGCCCGGCGCGCTGTTCTTCGCGCTTCAAGGAGAAAAAGAGGACGGCAACCGCTACGCCCCCAATGCACTGGAGCGCGGCGCGATTGCCATTGCCAGCGAACAGAAACGTCCTAGCGGAATCACGGAAAATATCGCATGGATCGAGATGCTTCCTGGCGCCCAGCGGCGCGTGCTGGCGACCGTCGGTGCAAAATTTTACGGCCAGCCCGCGAACGCTTTGCAACTCGTGGGCGTCACCGGAACGAACGGAAAAACCACGACGACATATTTGATCGATTCAGTCCTCCGCGCCGCCGGTAAGAAAACAGGCCTGATCGGAACGATCGGGTATCGAACGCCGCGCGGCAGCCGCGACGCCGTCAACACCACGCCAGAATCGCTCGATCTCCAGCAGATGTTTACTGAGATACGCGACGAAGGCGGCTCCGCCGTCGCGATGGAAACAAGCTCGCACGCTCTGGCTATGGACCGCTTGTGGGGATGCCATTTTGCCGCGGCGGTGTTCACGAATCTCACCCGCGACCATCTCGATTATCACAAAACATTCGAGGAATATTTTGCCGCCAAACGCCGTTTGTTTGAAGGCACGGGCGCGGGCCCTGCGGATGTCGCCATCGTGAACACGGATGATCCATATGGCCACCAGCTCGAAGGTCTGGCCGTGCGCACGCTGCCCTACGGCTTGAAAAACGGCGCGGAGATCACCACGAAGAAATACCAGCTTGCATTTTCGGGCCTCGAATTTACGGCGCAGACGCCCGCAGGGAAAATCGAAGTGCAATCGAAGCTCGTCGGCAAAATAAACGTTTACAACATTCTGGCGGCGATCGGGGCAGGCATCGCGCTACAAATTCCCAACGCCGCTATCGAGCGCGGAATTCAGGAGCTCGAAAGCGTCCCCGGCCGATTCGAACGCATCGCCGAGGGCCAGCCGTTCCTCGTAATTGTGGACTACGCGCACACCGACGATGCGCTGCGCAACTTGATTTCAACCGCGCGCGAACTGTGCCCCGAAAATCGCGTCATCACCGTGTTCGGAGCGGGCGGCGATCGCGACCGCACGAAGCGTCCGCTAATGGGCGAAGCGGCGGGGAATTTGAGCGACATGGTCGTGCTCACCAGCGACAACCCGCGCAGCGAAGACCCGTTGCGAATTATCAACGACGTGCTTGTCGGTTTGCAAAAGACAGGCAAGAAATATCGCGTCGAAGCCGAACGCGGCAAAGCCATCGAAATCGCCCTCGACGAAGCGCAGCCGGGGGACATCGTGCTGCTCGCCGGCAAAGGCCACGAGGCGTACCAGATTTTGAAAGAAGGAACGATTGAGTTTGATGATCGCCAAGTTGCCCGGCAAAAACTTCGCGAGCGTGGCTACGGAGGCGTTAAGAAGTAGTCTTAATGGTGTAGGGAAAACTCGCAACCGTGTCATTCCGAGCAAAGCGAGGAATCTGTTTTTGATTCGAGGCTGGGCGCAAGGCAGGGTTGGCACGCCAGTTGCGTAACAAATAGCGAATTCAGAATTGGCAGGTAATTCATAGCGGCAAGGAAGCGTGACACCCAGCCCGTTGGAGAGTCGATGCGGTGGACCGTGGCACAAATGGCGGACGCTCTGGGTGTCGCAGCGCCGGTCGGCGCCGATTCCGTGGCCCGGCTGGCCGGCGTCTCGATTGATTCCCGCAGCGTCAAGCCCGGAGAACTGTTCGTCGCCATACGCGGACCGCGTCACGATGGACACGATTTCGTGGCTGCCGCGCTCGCTCAAGGAGCAGCGGCCGCGGTTGTCGACCGCAGCCGCGCGTCCGAATATCCAAGCGAAATTCAGGGACGGCTCCTGGCCGTCGAGGATACCCTGCGCGCCTTGCAGGAATTGGCCTGCGCTTACTGCGATGCGTGGCGCAGCGCGAAGCTCGGCCGGCGAGTCGCTGCGGTTACCGGTTCCGCCGGTAAGACGACGACCAAGGAAATTCTTGCGGCATTGCTTGCGGCGCGGTTTCGCGTTTTGAAATCCGAAGGCAATCTGAACAACGAATACGGCCTGCCGCTTACGCTTTTTCGCCTTGGTGATGAACACGACGCCGCTGTCGTCGAGCTGGGAATGTCGCATCGCGGCGAACTGGCGCGCTTGGCGGAGATTGCCCGTCCCGATGTGGGCGTGGTGACGAATGTTGCGCCCGTGCATTTGGAATTTTTCTCTTCCGTCGACGAAATTGCACTCGCGAAACGCGAGTTAATTGAAGGCCTCGGCGGCGCGGAGCCTGTCGCGGCGCTCAACGCGGACGACGCGCGCGTTTCCCGCTTTGCTGACGGTTTTCGCGGGCGCGCGATTTATTTTGGCCTGTCGGACAAGGCCCAGTTTCGCGCGGAGCAGATCGAGGACCGCGGGATGGAAGGTTCGGCATTCGATTTTGAGAGCCCAAACGAACTTGGACGATTGCGTCTGCCGCTCGCCGGCCGGCATAACGTGTTAAACGCACTCGCGGGGCTTGCCGCTGCCAGCGAATGGGGCATTGGGCTCGCAGAGGCCAAGCAAGTATTTCCAAAACTGCGCGCCGCCTCGATGCGCGGGGAGTTCCTGAAATTCGCCGCCGGATTCGCCGTCATCAACGATTGTTACAACTCGAATCCTGTGGCTCTCGAACGCATGCTCGATCTTCTTTGCTCGGTGCCCGGTTATCGCCGCCGCATTCTTGTCGCCGGAGAGTGGCGCGAGATCGGGTCATCGTCGGCCGAGCTTCATCAGACCGGAGGAAAGTACGCAGCCCGCAAGAAGACCATCGACTGGATCTTCGGCGTCGCGGGAGATGCGGCGGAGTTCGTCCGCGGCGCGATTGGTGCCGGTCACGCTAGCGAACAAACTGGATTTTTCGTTTCTTCGGAGGAAGCGGCGAAATTCTTGACTGAGTTTGTTGCGCCGGGCGATTTGCTGCTGGTGAAAGGTTCGCGCGGGGTGCACATGGAAGCGATCGCCGAAGCGCTGCGCGCAAAATTTCCTTTGGCCGAATCTGTCCAAACGGAAGCCGCGGCGTCCGTGCATGAGAGGCGCGGCTGAAATGCTCTACTATCTTTTCGTCACCGTGCTGCGGCCGCATTTCAGTCCGCTCAACGTGTTTCGCTATATCACCGTGCGCACCGCGCTCGCGAGCCTGACAGCGCTCTTTTTGACGCTCGTGTTCGGTCCATGGACGATCCGCCATCTTCGCGAGTTGCAGATCGGCCAGTTCATTCGCGCCGAAGGGCCGGAGAGCCATCAAGCCAAGGCCGGCACGCCAACGATGGGCGGCGTTTTGATCGTTGCCGCAATTGTGGTTCCCACGCTTCTCTGGGCGGACTTGCACAGCCCATATGCCCTGCTCGCCATGGGCGCGACCGTAGCCTTCGCCGCGATTGGATTCGTCGACGATTACAATAAAGTGGTGCGCAAACGCAGCATGGGCCTTAGCGCAAAAACAAAATTCTTCTACCAGGTGCTCACTTGCATCGGCGTGGGCGCGGTTCTGCTCGACCTGCAGCATCGCGGAGCATATTCCACGGAATTGAGCGTGCCGTTCATCAAGCAGCTTCATCCGGATCTTGTCGTGCAGCCGCTCCTCCTAAAATCATACATTTGGCCGCTGGCATTTCTGCCTTTCGTCATTTTTTTGATTTTCGTGATTGTAGGATCCTCCAACGCGGTGAATCTTACCGACGGCTTGGACGGCTTGGCTATCGGCTGTGTGGTTGTTGCTGCGGGCGCACTCACGGTTCTCACGTATATCAGCAGCCACGCGCGATTCGCCGAATATCTCGATATTCAGAGAATCCCCCAGGTGGGCGAATTGACAATTTTTTGCGGATCGGTCGTTGGCGCGTCGCTCGGATTTCTTTGGTACAACGCTCATCCGGCGGAGCTTTTCATGGGCGACGTAGGCTCGCTCGCGCTTGGCGGCGTGATTGGCGTCACAGCTGTGATCATCAAGCAGGAGATTCTGCTGCTTTTCATTGGCGGAATATTTGTAATCGAGGCGGCGTCCGTAATCATTCAAGTCCTTTCGTTCAAATTGCGAGGCAAGCGCGTGTTTCGTATGGCGCCGCTTCACCATCATTTCGAGCTGATGGGATGGAGTGAATCGAAGATCATCGTGCGGTTCTGGATTGCGGCGCTGGTGTTCGCGCTATTTTCTTTGACGACTTTGAAACTGAGGTAATTGCGTGCGATTGGGCGTAGATCTCGAAGGCAAGCGGCTGCTGGTTGTGGGGCTGGCGCGAACGGGCGTCGTGGTGTCCCTGTTGTGCGCCGCGTACGGCGCGCGCGTCACTGCCACGGACGAAAAGCCCGAATCCGCGCTGCCCGAAATCGCTGCCAAGCTGCGCACTGCCGGAGTCACCCTCGAACTCGGGGCACACGATCCGGAAACATTCGTGAATCAGGATTTGATAATCATCAGCCCGGGCGTGCCCGCAAAAATGCCGCCGTTGCAACTCGCGCGCAATCGCGGCATTCCGGTGTGGAGCGAAATCGAACTCGCGTGGCGTTTGATGCGCGGCAAGCTGGTGGCCATCACGGGCTCGAACGGAAAGACAACCACCACCGCTCTGGTCGGCCATATTTTGAAGTCGGCAAGGATTCCCGTGCTCATCGGTGGAAATATCGGCACGCCGCTGCTGGCCAGAGTCGAGGCCTCGAGCGATTCTACCGTCACGGTCGCGGAAGTCAGCAGCTTTCAGCTCGAAACGATTGAGGCTTTTCGTCCGGACGTGGGCGTCCTCCTGAATCTCACGCCGGATCATATCGATCGTCACGGCTCGTTCGAGGAATATACGCGCGCGAAGCAACGCCTTTTCGAAAACATGCTCGACCGCGATGCCGCCGTGCTGAACGCCGATGATCCTGAAGTCGCGCGTCGCGGCCCCGCGCATGGCCAGACTTTTTGGTTCAGCCGACAAAAGCGCCTGGCAGCAGGGACGTTCGTGCGCGGCGAGCAGATTCTTTTTCGGCGCGAAGGAACCGAAGATGTTCTGATGCAGCGCAGCGATATTCCACTGCGCGGCGAGCACAATCTCGAAAATGTTCTTGCGGCGTCGACGGCCGCGATTCTTGCCGGCGCGCCCACCGGCGCAGTTGCTGCGGCTGTGCGCACGTTTCCCGGAGTCGAACATCGCCTCGAATACGTCGCGGAGATAAATGGCGTCGCGTTTTACAACGATTCGAAAGCGACGAATGTCGACGCCACGCTGAAAGCCATCGAAGCGTTTCCCGGTTCACTGTTCGTGATTCTGGGCGGCAAGGATAAAGGCAGTCCTTACGCACCCCTTCGCGAGCCTCTACACCAAAAAGCAAAACGCGTCCTTTTGATTGGCGCGGCAGCGGAGAAAATTCGCCAGGAACTCGATGGCTCGGTCGCCATTGACGATGCTGGCACGCTGGAGCGCGCGGTCACGATGGCCCTTGACGAGGCCAAACCCGGCGACACGGTGCTGCTCGCGCCGGCGTGCTCGAGCTTCGATCAATTCGAGAATTTCGAGCAGCGCGGCCACGCCTTCAAACAAATCGTTGCGCGGCTTTCGGCGGAGAGCTCGCCGGAAAATTCGCCAAGTACCACAAGGAAAGGATAGCGCATGCCGCGAAGTTTGCAGCCGGACAGAAAATTATTCGTCGTCACGCTGGCGCTCTGCTTCATTGGCGTGGTGATGGTGTTCAGCGCCTCGGCCGTCACCGCAAAGGAACTCTACGGGAACGGCTACGTTTTTCTCGAACGCCAGATTATTTGGCTCGCTGTCGGCCTGTTCGGAATGATCCGGCTGATGAATTTTGATTACCGGAAACTGCGCGAGCCGCGCGTGATTTACTCCGCCGTCGCGATGATTCTGCTGATGTTGATCGGCGTTTTATTTTTGGATCGTTCGCACGCCACGCATCGTTGGATTCATATGGGCCCGCTTAGTTTGCAGCCCTCGGAATTCGCGAAGCTCGTCGTTATTCTTTATCTTGCGTGGTTTTTGGAATTGCGCGTGCGCCCCGGCGGCTTTGGCATAAACAACTGGCGGCACACGCTGCTGCCCGCGCTTGGGCCGGTGCTTTTTATTCTGGTGCTGATTCTTCGTGAGCCGGACATGGGCACCTCGTGCATGATTTTTCTGATCGTGCTGGTGATGTTGTACGAAGCGGGCGTGTCGATGAAATATGTGGGCGGCGCGGCGATTGCGTCGTTGCCGGCGATTTATTTGCTCATCATTCACGCGCATTACCGTTACGAGCGCATGCTCGCCTTTTTTTCGCCCGGCGCGGATCCGCGGGGCCGCGGCTTTCAGCTCATGCAGTCGTTGATCGCGGTTGGTTCCGGCGGCTTGACGGGCGTCGGACTGATGGAAAGCAAGCAGAAGCTTTTTTATCTTCCCGAAGCCCACACGGATTTCATCTACGCGGTCTTGTGCGAAGAGCTCGGCTATATCGGCGGCGCCGCGGTCATAATCCTGTTCGGAATTTACGCGTGGCGTGGTTTTCGCGCGGCATTTCGCGCGCCGGACGCCTTTGGCCGCTTGCTGGCTCTCGGAATCACCACACTCGTCGTCGGCCAGGCGCTTGTGAATTTGAGCGTGGTGCTCGGACTGATGCCGACGAAAGGTATTCCGCTGCCGTTCGTCAGTTACGGCGGGTCGAGCTTGCTGATTATGCTCCTGGCCACTGGCGTGCTCTTGAATATCAGCCAGCACGCCGAAGCGTTGTGAGCGAAAGCAAATCGCTCTCGGCCAAACTGCTGATCGCAGGCGGGGGAACGGGCGGGCACGTTTTTCCCGCGATTGCCGTCGCGCGCGAGTGGTTGCGGCGCGCGGAAATCCACGCCGGAACATTGACAAAGAGGGAAGTCGTGATTGTAGGCACGGAAAAAGGAATGGAAGCCAGGCTGGTTCCCGAAGCGGGACTGCCGCTCGAAACAATTCGCGTCGCGGGATTGAAAGGCATGGGCGGAATAAAATTTGTGCGCAACGCAGCTTTGCTTGGAGCTGGCTTCTGGGACTCCGCGGCGTTTTTGCGCCGCCACCGTTTCGCTGCGGCGTTCGGCGTTGGAGGTTACGCGTCCGGCCCCATGATGTTCTTGGCGGCCTGCAGCGGCGTTCCCACTGTACTTTTCGAGCCAAACCTCGAACCCGGATTCACGAATCGCGTGCTCGCGCGCCTCGCAAAACGCATCGCGACGGGCTTCGAGGAAACCGCGCGACGGTTTGGCGCGAAAGCAAGGATGACCGGCAACCCGGTGCGCGCGGAATTTTTCAACGCCCCGCGCCGCGACCATCGTCCGCCCTTCAACTTGCTCATCACCGGAGGCAGTCGCGGCGCGCAGGCAATCAATCGCGCCGTAATCGATGCGCTCGAACTGCTTGCCGCGAAAAAAAATCAGCTTTTCGTAGTGCATCAGACCGGCGAACGCGACTATAATGCGGTTCACGAAGCGTATGCGCGTTTCAATTTCAACGCGGAGGTCAGTCCCTTTATCGGGAACATGGCGGACAGATTCGCGCAAGCCGACCTGATCATTTGCCGGTCAGGTGCCATCACGGTGGCTGAAATCGCCGCCGCGGGGCGTGCCGCCATCTTCATCCCTTTCGCCGCCGCTACGGACAGTCACCAGCTCCGCAACGCGCAGGCTCTCGAACAAGCCGGGGCCGCGCGCGTGATTCCGCAGGATCAGTTGAGCGCGCAGCGCCTGGCAAGCGAACTTCTCGGCCTTATGGAACAGCCCCCAAAAATCCAGGAAATGGAACAGTGCGCCCACGCGCTGGCGCGTCCACGTGCGGTCGTCGATATCGTGGACATGATCGAGGAGGTTGCTCGTACGTGACCATCCCATTCGGGAATTTTCAGCGCATCCATTTGGTCGGCATTGGCGGCAGCGGCATGAGCGGCATTGCCGAAGTTTTGCTCGCCCTGGGCTATGCAGTTTCTGGTTCGGACGTGAAGGCTTCCGGGACCACGGATCGTTTGCGCACTCTGGGCTGCAAAATCTTCGACGGCCATGAAGCCGAGCATGTGCGCGGCGCGCAAGTCGTCGTCGTATCGTCTGCAATCCGCCCGGACAATCCGGAGATCGTCGAAGCGCGCAAGCTGAAAATTCCCGTAATCCCGCGCGCCGAAATGCTCGCGGAATTGATGCGGCTGAAATGCGGAATCGCGGTGGCCGGAGCGCACGGAAAGACGACGACGACGTCACTCGTCGCGTCGGTGCTCGCCGCTGCGGGGCTCGATCCCACATTCGTCGTCGGCGGGCGCGTAAACGCCGCGGGCACGAACGCGCGTGTGGGGCAAGGCGCGTACATGGTGGTGGAAGCGGACGAAAGCGATCGTTCCTTCTTGCTGCTCGCGCCCGTCGTCGCTGTGGTCACCACGATTGACCGCGAGCATCTCGATCAGTACAACTCGCTCGAGGAAATTCAATCCGTGTTTCTGGAATTCGTGAATCGCGTGCCGTTTTACGGCGCCGTCATCCTTTGCCTTGACGAGCCAAACGTGCAGGCGATTTTGCCCGGCGTAAAAAGGCCCGTCGTCACGTACGGAATTTCCGGCCAGGCCGATCTGATCATCAGCGAAATTGAACTGGCGGGACTCGAAAGCCGTTTCCGCCTGACGTATCATGGAGAAGACCTAGGATTTTTCCGCCTGCCATCGCCCCCGGGAATTCACAATGTCCGCAATGCGGCCGCGGCCGCAGCCGTGGCCCTGCATTTGAATATTCCCGCCGATTTGATTCGCCAGGGATTCGAAAAATTCGCCGGCGTCGGCCGGCGATTTGAAATCAAGGGGATTTTCGGCGGCGTCACGCTGATTGACGATTACGGCCATCATCCCGCGGAAATTCGCGCCACACTCGAAGCCGCGCGCGGCTGCGGCTACAAACGGCTCTTGGTATTTTTTCAGCCGCACCGCTACTCGCGGACGAAACATCTCTGGGACGAATTCTGCCGCGCCTTCAATCTCGCGGATATTCTTTTCGTCGCCGACATCTATCCCGCGGGCGAGCCGCCCGTCGAAGGCGTCACTGGGCAGAAACTGGCCGAAGCAATCTCCGCCGCGGGTCACAAGAATGCTGTGTTCGTTGGGACGCTGCAAGGCGGAATCGACGCTGTATTGCGCGAAGCGCAGCCCGGAGATGCCGTCCTCGCAATCGGCGCGGGCAGCGTTGGCCGCGCGCTCGATGAGTTGGCCTTCTTGCTCGGTGCGGAGCAGCCGAAAACGCGCGTGACGCCGTAATGGAATTTACGCGGTCATTCCGAGCGAAGCAAGGAATCTGCATTTGAGCATGATTCAACAAAACGGGGGGCCTTCGGTTAGAACTCGCGGGGCGGAAGAGGCGTGGAACGCTTGAAAAAGTTGAAAACAATCGATGCGGATGCGTATCCGCAGGAAGCATTGGCCGAGGAAGAGCCGCGTTATCTTCGCCGGCAGAAACCCGTCGAGATTAAGCGGCGGAAGTTCGGCAAGAAGGCGTGGAAAACTTATTTCCGAGTTTCTTTGGCGGTTGTCGCGCTAGCCATCGCGGCGGGAACAATTTTCGCGGCGGCGGATTTTCTGCTGACATCGCCGCGAATGGCGTTGGCAAACCCCAGCCAGGTGGAACTTTCGGGAAATCATTTTGTCAGCCGCGCCAGCATCCTTGAAATTTTCTCGGCCGATCGTGGACGCAGCGTCATGCGCATTCCTTTGGCAAAACGCCGCGCGCAAGTCGAAGCGCTGCCCTGGGTCGAGCGCGCCACGGTGCGTCGCGCATTGCCGAATCGTATTCAGGTCGATGTGGTCGAGCGCACGCCAATCGCGTTTTTGCGCGAAGGATCGAATTTGTTTCTCGTCGATGGCCAAGGACAAATTTTGGATCGTCCGCTCGAAGCGGATTTTCGTTTTCCCGTTGTCACCGGAATTTCCGAGGCCATGCCTCGCAACGAACGTGCGCAGCGCATGAAGATGATGACTGATTTTATTGCGAGTGTCCGAGACGTGCGCGCGGGCGCGGAAGAATTGGTGAGTGAAATTGATCTCTCCGACGCCAATGATCTGCAGGCGACGCTGGCGGGTTTGCAGGGAACCGCTGATGCGGTGCTGGTGCATTTCGGAAACGGCGGTTTCCGGGACAAGTTTCAGATTTTATTAAATAACATCGGCCAGTGGGAGTCGGCGGCGGGGCGCGTGGCGTCGGTCGATCTACGATTCGAGCATGAGGTGGTGGTGAATCCAGAAACATCGTTATCAGCGACGCTGAGCCAGCCTGTAGCCGCAAAAGCTGCCGCGAAAGTGAAATTGGCGGGCGATGCAAAACCAAAAATGAGATCGGTCGGCCAGCGAAAGATTGCACATGCGCGGCCGCGAACCGCACCGCATGCTAAATCGCATCGCAGTGCGGTGCGGCGCGCGACACACTGAAACTTTAACGCGCGACGAACAGGATTAAGGAGCGGCCGTTTGGGGAAACGTTTGGGCAAGAAAGATCGGTACGTTGTGGGACTCGACGTCGGTAGCACGAAAATCTGCGCGCTGGTTGGCGAACTCGAAGAAGAGGGCAGCGGTGTGAAATTCGCGGCGCTGGGCGCGGCCGAGTCGAAAGGTTGGCGTAAGGGGCAGATCGTGAATCTCGAACTTGCCGTCAGCTCCATTCGTCGCGCCGTTGAGGAAGCGGAGAATATTGTCGGCGTTCCGGTGGAATCGGCGCTTGTGGGAATCGCGGGCGGACACGTGCGCGGGGTGAACAGCCGCGGGGGAATCACGCTGGGCCAGCGGCCGCGCGACATTCATCGCGACGATGTGCGGCGCGCCGTCGAAGCGGCGAAGAATGTGAGCCTGCCGGAGGATCGCGAAGTGCTGCACGTATTGCCGCAGGAATTTTACGTGGACGCACAGGACAACATTCGTGACGCCATCGGAATGGTGGGCCAGAAATTGGAAGCAAATGTGCACATCGTAACCGCGTCGGCAACTTCGACGCAGAACGTTGTGAATGCCGTGAATAAATCCGGCGTGATCGTCAGCGACACAGTGCTCGAACCGCTCGCTTCCGCTGAGGCGTGTCTGACGCAGGACGAGCGTGAACTTGGCTGCTGCTTGCTCGACATTGGCGGCGGCACCACAGAGCTGATTGTTTTTTCCGGCGGCGTGGTGCGGCACACCACTGCAATCGCAATCGGCGGCGATCACTTTACAAACGACCTTGCGGTCGGCTTGCGCACGCCGATTCCTGAAGCGGAAAGCGCCAAGCGCGAACATGCCTGCGCGTGGCGCGAAATCATGGGAGCGGATACGCCGATAGAAATCGGCAGCGTTGGCGATCGCCCGCCGCGGACGGTGTTTGCGCGAAATTTGTGCGAGATTGTCGAGCCGCGTGCGCATGAACTTTTGACCATGGTGCGCGAGGATTTGCGCCGCGCGGGACTTGACTCGCAAATTCCCGCCGGAATTGTTCTGACCGGCGGAGGCGCGCGGCTACGCGGACTCGTCGAACTCGCCGAGAGAATATTTTCGCTGCCGGTCCGGTTGGCTGTGCCACGCGGCTTGAGCGAAATCACCGAAGGAGTTTCTCAGCCCGAGTACTCGGCTGCCGTCGGCCTGGTGCTCTACGGAGCGCGTGCGCGGCGTCACGCAGCGCAGCGTTCCGGCAGTTGGACGGAAAAGTTGAAGGGCCTTTTTGCGGGGAATTAAGCAGCACGATTTCACAGGGGAATTTCAGGGGAGGCAGCATGACGCCAAAAGAAGCAGGACTTCGAGTTTCGTTCAGTGAAGAACCACAAAACGGCGCAAAGATTAAAGTGATCGGCGTCGGCGGCGGCGGTTGCAACGCCGTGAACCGCATGATTCGCGCCAAGGTGGAAGGCGTCGAATTCGTTGCGGCGAATACGGATTTGCAGGCGCTCAAAATGTCGCAAGCGCCGCTCAAACTACAGTTAGGCACAAAATTGACGAAAGGCTTGGGCGCGGGTGCGAATCCGGAGATGGGCCGCAAAGCGGCGCTCGAAGACACAGACAAAATCCTCGAAGCGCTCGACGGCGCGGACATGGTCTTCGTCACTTCGGGACTGGGCGGAGGCACCGGAAGCGGAGCCGCGCCCGTTGTCGCGAATCTGGCGAGCGAATTGGGCGCCTTGACCGTCGCGGTAGTGACGAAGCCGTTCGCCTTCGAGGGCAAGCGGCGCTTGCAGCAAGCGGAGCAAGCCTTGGGAGAATTAATCGGCTGCGTCGATACAGTCATTGTGATTCCAAACGAGCGGCTGATGGAATGCGTCGAGCACGGCACGAGTTTCTTCGAGGCTTTCCGCATCGCGGACGACATCCTGCGCCAGGCAGTGCAGGGCATCAGCGACATCATCACGATTCCTGGGATCATCAATCGCGACTTTGCTGATGTAAAGACGATCATGTCTGGGCAGGGATACGCGGTGATGGGCACGGCCGTTGCTACTGGCTCGAATCGCGCAATCGATGCAGCGAACCGCGCCATCAACAGCCCGTTGCTCGAAGACAATTGCATCCAGGGCGCGCAGGGGATTTTGATCAACGTCACCGGATCCTCGACGCTCAGTTTGCACGAAGTGCACGAAGCTTCTTCGGTGATTCAGAAAGCGGCGCACGAAAACGCGAATATTATTTTTGGCGCGGTGCAGGAAGACGCGATGAAAGAGTCCGTGAAAATCACAGTGATTGCCGCGGGCTTCCGCGAAGTGGCGAACAAGAAGACCCACACGCGGCCATCGTATCTGCCGAAAACGTGGAAGTCGGAGCGCGCGCCGGAGCCGCAGCAAACGGATGTGGTAGCGCAAGTATCGCGCAACGTGACGGACGTGATTCAGGAAGTCGCCGCGGACGATCTCGACGTGCCGACGTTCCTGAGACGCCAGGCCGCGAAAGCCTGACACGTTCAAACGCTGGTCCTAAAATAATGGCCGGGGCACACGACGATGCGCTCCGGCCATCCCTGCGTTCGTTTGATTCTCCGACGTGCCGAGGCAACGTGACTCCAGCCGTGCGAGTACGCCGCGAAGTCATTTCGCTGATGCGTGAAGCAGCGCGCGAGACGCCGGAGCGAGAATGCTGCGGTTTGCTGGCCGGGCGCGATGGAATCATCACGCGCATTTTGCCCGCACAAAATGCGCTCGACAGCGCGACGGCTTACGAAATCGCTCTGGCGGAATTATTCCGGCTGATGCGGCAAATTCGCGGAGAAGATCTAGAGATGCTGGGAATTTATCATTCGCATCCGCGCGGAGAGAATCGGCCATCGCCGCGCGATATCGCGAGCGCGTTTTATTCCGAGGCCGCATATTTTATTATTTCGCCGCTGGCGGATGCTCCCCAGCCCGTGCGCGCTTTTTCGATTCGCGATGGCCGCGTCACGGAACTGCAAATCGAAATTACGCCGTAGCCAAAGAAAAGCAGATTCATCGTCGCGCAGCTCCTCGGAATGACATTGATCGTTTTTTCACAGCATTGATGGCAACGGCTCAGGCATTTGTGCCGGCGGAGTGAATGTGCTGGGCGGCGTCGGCTTCGGCGAGACGGCGCGCGTAGAGAGGGAAGCGTGCGGCAAGCGCGGCGACTTCGGCGCGCACGCGACCTTCAATCGCAGACGGGGCGATTTTGGATGCGCTAGGCACCGCACTTTTAGACGCGTTTGCTGCGGCGATTTCAGACGTCATGGGCGGGCCGCCTTCGGAAGCCATATTCATACCAGCCGCTGAAGCATCCACAGGGAGTTTTGCCGGCGCCGCCGCGAAGCTGACTTGCTCGATCACGTCAGTCAAAACGTCAGAGATCCAGCGCCCGATTTGCTGCATTTCTTTTTCGCGCATACCGCGCGTGGTGACGGCGGGGGTGCCGATGCGGATTCCGCCCGCTTTCATCGGTGGCTGCGTGTCGAACGGGACCGCATTCTTATTGACGGTCATGCCGGCGCGTTCGAGGGCAAGTTCGGCGTCACGGCCCGTCACACCGCGCGATTGGAGATCGACGAGGAAAAGATGCGTGTCGGTGCCTCCTGTGACGATGCGAAATCCAGCGGCCGCAATTCCCGCGGCGAGCGCGCGCGCGTTGGCGACAACTTGTTTTTGATACTCACGGAATCCAGGCTCGGCCGCTTCCTTCAAGCAAACGGCTTTTGCGGCGATGATATGTTCCAGCGGGCCGCCCTGGAGACCTGGGAACGTGAGCTTGTCGAGTTCCTTGGCGAATTTTTCGCGGCACAGCACCAAACCTCCGCGCGGGCCGCGCAGAGTTTTGTGCGTGGTGGTGGAAACAAAATCAGCGTGCGGCACGGGGCTGGGATGAATTCCCGCGGCGACAAGCCCGGCGATGTGCGCCATGTCGACGAAAAATAATGCGTTGACGCCGCGCGCGATTTCGGCGAGACGCGCGAAATCGATGATGCGCGCGTACGCGCTGGCGCCGGCGACAATCATTTTTGGGTGATGCTCGCGCGCGAGGCGGCCGACTTCGTCGTAATCAATTGTTTCGGTTTCCTTGGTGACGCCGTAAGGAACGAATTTGTACGTGCGGCCGGAAAAGTTCAGCGGATGCCCGTGCGTCAGGTGGCCTCCGTGCGCGAGGTTCATTCCAAGAACCGTGTCGCCAGGCTGCAACGCGGACATATACACGGAAATATTGGCTTGTGTGCCGGAGTGCGCTTGCACGTTCGCGTGCTCAGCGTCGAATAATTTTTTCGCGCGCTCGATGGCTAGGCGCTCGACCTTGTCTACATTTTCGCAGCCGCCGTAATAGCGCTTTCCCGGATAGCCTTCCGCATATTTATTGCTGAAGACGGAGCCCATCGCTTCCATCACTGCTTCGGAAATAAAATTTTCCGACGCGATCAGTTCGAGTCCGGTGGCTTGGCGGCGAACTTCGTCGCGCAACGCGTCCGCGACTTCGGGATCGACTTCGGCGAGCGGTCGACTCATGCGGCGAAGCTCTGGAGTTTCCGGTGTCATTGCACTGTTACCTCATTTCGACGCCGCGGTTGCGCGCCGAGTGCGGAGATTTTCTCGAAATTAGCGGTGGAATGCCGCGCAAATGAAAGTGCGTATTTGTGCCGATTAGAATGTGTGCCAGTCGTTTGTTTTGTATAAGTTACGCCGAATTCTAATAATTTGGTGTACCGATTAGAAATGCACGAAATTGGCTCGCGATTTGAGCGGGGAATGTGGCGATTGGCCGGGGTACCCTGGCAATGCGCTGCTGCTTGCATAACAGCTCGCCTCTGATTGAGCCTAGCACAAAAGGAAGAATTTTTCAGATGCGGCGGCTGTGGACAGCTGTGGACAGGCAGGAACGGTGATGAGCGATTCGTGACGAGCGAAATTTCGCAAAACCTAAAACGGTGGCGACCGTAAACGAAGAGCTTTGCTGCCCCGGAAAAATTATTCAGCGCGCTCGGCTATTCAGTGACGTTCCACACATACAAGAAAGTGCCGTCGGAGGCGGTGGCGACGCTGCGCCCAGCTTTCCGCGTCGCGCGATTTAGAGCGGAGCGTACTTTTTCCTTGCCGTCCGCCAATTCAGCCAAAGGCACCTTGAGCGCGGAGCCGTCATTGAGCTGATCGAGGTCCTTGAGAATTATGGAGACGATGTGCTTGTGCCTTCCATTTCGCCCCTGGGGAACATCCGTCTGCTCCATGATCTTGAAATGCATCGGCAGGGCTTTTCGAGAGCTGCTTCCCATACCAACCTCCGCCAGAGAAATTAAACTAACCTGACGTTACACTATCGTATCGAACCATAGCGATATCGTCAAGCAAAAAACGACCGCGGAAGTGAGTCGAGCGCAGCGCTGTATTTCCGCTAAAACACGCAGCCGAGCCGAGGATTGACGACGGCTTGGGCCCTTAAAGATATGACCCGTATGAATTCCCGGGTGCTAGGTTGTACGTGGTTATGAGGGAGGGATTCGTGAAAGTTCTGAAAACGCATTTTGAGCAAGTTCCCGTGAAGACAGTCAAGGAGCTTGCCGAGCTTGAAATCGTTGAGAAGGAAAAGACGGCCAAAGTCGGCACAGATGAGGCAAAGACGTTGAAGAAGGGAAAGCGATGACTGCTACGTTCGATATTTTCGAAGTAGAACTCGGCGGCGGCGTGATGTGGAGAGGGAGTGCCGCCGCGTTCGAAGAAGCCATGGCGTTCGTCGAAAAACTGGGGACGTCACGGAGGGGAGACTACATCATCTTCAGCCTTAAGACGGGGAAGAAGGTGGTGATCAAACCGGATGGCTCGGCCACGGAGCAAGAGGCGACCCAGACTTAGGCACTGCGAATTTTGAAGGACCCTCTGTTCCGAGACCCAGTCTTCTGAGATAGCTTCGGCCGCGCGGATTAGCGCCGCATTACCCGGTGGCAAAGGCCAAGGCTGCGCCGCTTGCGGCATAGAGCAAGCCGAATTCAGCCCCCCTCGACGTGATTACCTGAGACGTGATTACCTGAGACTTGACTTTCTTTAGCTGTGCAGCCATCTTTATTGGCTTTACTCGACGCGAAGTTTGGGGCTGTCGGGGCGAACGGCGAGGGCGATGAAGGTTCGAGTCTGCTTCCACGACAAATGCTTTGACGGAGCCGCGTCGGCGGCGATTTTTTTGCGATTTTACCGCGAGCGCGTCCATCCGGATGCGCAATTTTATTTCACCGGGATGACGCACAAGGCGTCGCGGCCTTTTGAAGAAGGAACGTTTGACGGCGACGAAAACGCAATCGTGGATTTCAAGTTTTCGAGTTCACCGAAGCTGACCTGGTGGTTCGATCATCATCAAAGCGCTTTTCTTACGTCGGAGGATGCGGCGATTTTCCGGCAGGATCATTCGGGAAGGAAGTTTTACGATCCGACATACAAGTCGTGCACGAAGTTTCTGGCTACAATCGCCAGCGAAAAATTCGGATTCGACGCGCGGCCGCTCGAGGAATTGATTCGCTGGGGCGACATTATTGATGGAGCGCAGTTCGAGTCATCGGAAGCGGCAGTCGGAATGCGGGAACCCGCGATGCAGCTGGCGCTGGTGATTGAAGCGGCTCCGGAAGCGGATTTGGTGCCGCGGCTGATTCCCGAGATGGCGACGCGGTCGCTTGCGGAAATGGTGAAGCTGCCGATGGTAGCGAAGCATTTGGGGCTTTTGCTTGAGCGGCATCGCAAGTCGATTGGGATATTGAGGGAGCGCGCGGAGGCTTGCGACGGTGTGATTTATTTCGATGTGAGTGATTTAGATTTGGAAGGCTACAACAAATTTATTCCCTACTTCTTGTTTCCGGATTTTTTGTACACGGTGGGGGTGAGCGCTTCGCCAACGCGGGCCAAGGTGTCCGTGGGTACGAATCCGTGGAAGGAAGCGCCGGCGGATGTGAATTTGGCGTCGCTGTGCGAAAAGTATGGCGGCGGCGGACACGCGCGAGTGGCGGCGATTTCGCTGGCTCCGGAAGATTTGCCCCGCGCGCGCCAGGTGGCGCAGGAAATCGCGGAGACGCTGCGCGAACGCTCGCGGAGCGCGGCAGGCGAAATGAAATAAGAGCTTCCGTGGTAGAATTTTAGTTTACAGCGTGTTTGCGCAAGTGCCTGGCAGTTCTGCCGGGCGTTCCCTGTGGGCCGCTAGCTCAATGGTAGAGCAGCTGACTCTTAATCAGCGGGTTGGAGGTTCGAGTCCTCCGCGGCTCACCACTTCTTTCCCAAGTTACTGATTTAATTTACCCTGACAGAATCACTGTTTTCGTTCCGTTCGAACTTGGGTCCGTTTGGGTCCAAAATCGCACTGATCTTCTCTAAAGCGATTCGCTGCGATTCAGGAACCACCTGAGTGTAGACGTTAAGAGTCATGGAGACATCCGAGTGGCCCAAAATTGATTGAGCGACGCGCGCCGGCACTTGAGCTTCGCTCAGCCAAGTAGCATGGGTATACCTGAATGTGTGCCATGAGATCCGGGGTAGCCCGAGTCCCTTCCGCGTTGGCTCAAGTACTCGGTTGCGCAGGTTCTTGGGACTAAGCGGCGTTCCCTTATGCGTAGCAAAAACCAGATCACGCTCGCCCGTGCTTTTGCTTCGTGCTTGCTGCGCTTGGAAAACCGTGTGCAATGCACGGCTGATAGGAACGGTGCGCCGACTACTCTCGGTCTTCGGCGGCCCAAAGCGGCCTGAGTAGCTTTCCTCCACTGCGATGATGTTGTGGAGGAGGTCAACTCTACCCCATCGAAGAGCAAGAATCTCACCTATGCGCAATCCTGTCAGAACCGCGACCAGCACAATTGAAAGACACGGCTCTGGAAGGGCATTGCAGAGTTGTTGAACCTGTTGTGCATTCAAGAATACTCTTTGTTTGGTGAGAGCCTGACGAGCCACGCGACAACCGCGAGTTGGGTTCTCGTTGATGAACCGCCACTC
>DATLSS010000078.1:0-19565 GCA_035534035.1 Candidatus Acidiferrales bacterium
CACCGAATCGAAGCCCGACGGCAGCGCCTACGCCGCACCCTTCCACAAAGTCTACGTCTCCGATGAACGCGGCAAGGCCGAAGCCGTTGTCGACGTAAACAAAGACGAAATCGTCAAAACGTTGCATTTCGATAGCGAAACTGGGATGCCACGCTACGATCCCGTGGCCCGCAAAGTCTACGTGAATTTGCAGGACGACAATTTATTCGCTGTCATCGACCCCGCCGCCGACACCGTCGTTGCGAAATATCCCGTGGGCCACTGCCGCGGAAATCACGGCATGGCCCTCGACGTGAAAAATCGCCGAGCGTTTCTTTCCTGCGAAGGCAACGAGCTGATGACTGTCTTCGACCTCGATTCGCACAAGCCCATCGCCTATCTGCCCATGGCGAAAGGCCCGGACGTCATCAAATTCGACGCGGGCCTTGGCCGCATCTACGTCGCGTGCTATAGCGGAGCGATTTCCGTGTTCCACGAAGACGACCCGAATCATTTCCGGAAGCTCGGGGATTTCCCCGTGCAATACGCGGTTCACAGTTTGGCCGTGGATCAGGATACTCATCGCGTCTACGTCCCAGAGCAGCAGGAAAACGGCCGGCCCGCCGCGAAGATGATCGTCTATGAAGCTATTCCCTAGCCGATAATGAGGTTGACGATGAAAGTCCCGCGCACTGTTCCTCTGCTTTTCCTGACGATCGCCATGGCCGCGCCCGCGCACGCGCAGCAAAAATCGAAAATAATCCCCCGAAAAGTGATCATTGACCAGGACGCCCGCGGCCCCGCCACCACCGACGAGCAGTCAATCCTTGCGCTGATTCAGTCGCCGCAAACCGACGTTCTCGGCATCACTGTCGTCACCGGCGATCAGTGGCGCGACGAAGAAGTCGCCCACACCCTGCGCATGCTTGAAATCATCGGTCGCACGGACATTCCCGTCGTCCCCGGTGCCGTCTTCCCGCTCGACAACAGCAAGGAGTTCATCGCTCACTGGGAAACGCTCTACGGCAAAGTCGTCTATCAAGGCGCTTGGAACTGGCCGACCGGCAAAATTCACGGCCCGTTTGAAATTCCGCCGCTCGTCGAAGGCGCACCTGCCACCAAGCCCGCCAACGAAGACGCCGCGCATTTCCTCATTCGCATGGTGCACCGCTATCCGCATCAAGTGACCATCGTCGCCGCTGGCCCGCTCACCGATCTCGCCCTCGCCGTCACCATCGATCCCGATTTCGCCGCCCTCGCAAAAGAACTCGTCGTCATGGGCGGCAGCATCAATCCGCAGACGAACGATCCTGAATTTCGCCTCAATCCCCGTCGCGAATTCAATTTCTGGATGGACCCTGAAGCCACTCACGCCGTTTTGCACGCGCACTGGGCGCGCATCATTGACACGCCCGTGGACATTTCCATCAAGACGCGCCTCACCAAACAAATGATCGCCGAAATCGCCAAGACGAACACTCCCGTCGCGCAATACATCGCCAAATATGCCAACTCCGAATACATGTGGGATGAACTTGCCGCGATTTCCTGGCTCGATCCTGCGGTCATCACCCGCACCGAAAAACTTTACCTCGACGTCTCCATCGACCACGGCGCCACTTACGGTGACACGCTTTCTTGGTCGCCGGGCAACCAACCCTCCAATTTTGGCCTTCTGAACTGGCCCGCCGCGCCACAGCCCCGGTCGACAGGCCGTCCCGACGCCGCGTATGTGTGCGTTGCCTGCCCCGTATGCTCTGACTGTGTCCTGCTTACTCGACCCGCCCAGCCCGTTACGGTGAACGCCGACCTCGACGCCGCCCGCTTCTACCGCGATTTCGTCACCCTCATGACCCGCCCCACGCCGCCCGTGAATTTGACGCATCGGTAGGGGCGTTGCTTGCCGCGCACGTTCATCCTGAGCCTGCGAGGGGCACCGCAGCCGCCCTTCTCCCTTGACACCCGCCTCCGCCAGCACTATAAGCAGCGGGTTCTTCGAACCACGCTGTACGGGCCACGCACGGAAACGGGGGAACCATGGGTGACGTAGCGCAAGTCGTCGGGATCGGCAGTTGCACAGTGGATTTTTTCGCCATTGTGCCGCGGTTGCTGGCTCCTGAGGAAAAAATCAACGCTGACCGACTGGAAATTCACGCAGGCGGCGTGACTGCCAACAATCTGACGCAGGTGGCGCGCCTCGGCGCCAAATCGGGATGGCTGGGCTTGATCGGCGACGACGAGAACGGGCGAATCATTCAGAAGGCTTTCGCGGATGACGGGATGGACTTGTCGGGAATCGAGATCGTCAAGGGAGAGCTTTCGTCAATGACGTGGATTCCCGTGGACGTCCGTGGTGAGCGCTGCATTTACATGTTCCCGAACGTCACGGGAAAAATTACTGTGCATCAAGTGAACACACGCTTCGCTTCGCATATCAAGAAGGCAAAACACTTTCACACCGAGGCCTCGCAGCTTCCGCTGACGCCATTACGCGAAGCGATGCAAGTGGCTCGCGACGCAAGTGTGCGCGTGCTTTTCGATTTGGACGTTTCCCCGAGTTTTTTCTGCCAGTCAAACCTGGGCACGCAGGAAGAATTGACTTTGGGTCTGAAATTGGTCGACGTACTCAAGCCGTGCAAAGCGGCCGCACTCGAACTCACAGGCGAGGACGATTACGAGCGCATGGCGCAGAAACTGCTGACCATGGGACCGAAACTTGTGGCTATTACGATGGGAGCGGACGGTTGCATGATCGCCAGCAAGGACAAAGTGGTTCATGTACAAGCGTTTCAGGCAAAAGTGACGGATACTACGGGCGCGGGCGATGCATTCATGGGTGGTCTTTCCTACGGGCTACTCCAGGGATGGGACCTCGAACACGTGGGAG
Source organism: Candidatus Acidiferrales bacterium (assembly GCA_035534035.1). Taxonomy (GTDB): domain Bacteria; phylum Acidobacteriota; class Terriglobia; order Acidiferrales; family UBA7541; genus DAHUXN01. The sequence goes on from DATLSS010000078.1 coordinate 2,867, forward strand.
CATTCGCCAATGCTTGCGCCGCGCTTTGCTGCATGAAGGTTGGCGCGCGTGCAATGGCCAAGCGGGACGATGTGATCGCGCTGATTCGAGCGCAGCGTCCGGCGCTTGCCGCAGGATTGTAGTTTTTTACGGCAAAGATATTCAGCCCGCCAAGTTCGCGATTCGAAACGTGTTCAAGGGGGAGATGGCCTAAATGTTCACGCCTCACGCTTTTTCAACCGCCTTGTTGATGATAATCACCAGCGCCATCTGCTGGGGTTCGTGGGCCAATACCTACAAGGGCGTGAAGAACTATCGTTTCGAGCTGTTCTACTGGGATTACGCCATCGGCATTTTCCTGATTTCTCTTGTTCTCGCGTTCACCATGGGCAGTCTACACGGCGGCGCATCCAGCTTTCTGATAAATCTGCAGACCGCGGACCGCGGCAATATGACTTACGCGCTGATCGGCGGAGCAATTTTCAACCTGGCAAATTTATTGCTGGTCGCCGGAATTGGCATGGCTGGTCTGGCGTTCGCGTTTCCCGTGTCCATCGGAATTGCGCTGGTTGTGGGCGTGGTGCTGAGCTATTTGCTGCAGCCACGGGGAGATGCAGCGCTGCTGGCGCTGGGCGTGGTGTTCGCCGTGATCGCCGTAATTATGGACGGCAAAGCTTACGGCGCCCTCGGCGGCGGACGCGTCGTTTCGCGGAAGGGCGTTGTGGTTTGCATCGTCTCTGGAATTTTGATGGGTTTGTGGGCGCCCTTTATGACCCATGCGATGACGGCGGGCGCGGTCCTTGGCCCCTACACCACCTCGGTGTTTTTTACGCTGGGCGCACTGCTTTCGTGTTTCCTCTTCAATGTGTACCTGATGCGCAGGCCGCTGGTCGGCGAACCGGTCCAGATGCGCGGCTTTTTTCGCGCGCCGGCAAGCGGGCACATCTTGGGCCTCGCGGGTGGCTTCATCTGGGGCATTGGGACCGTCTTTAACCTCGTCGCAGCAAATTTCACGGGCGTTGCAATTTCCTATGCCATCGGTCAATCCTCGCCGATGGTTGCGGCGCTGTGGGGAGTCTTCGCATGGCATGAATTTCGCGGAGCGAACGGCAAGGCAAAGGCGTATCTGGCGCTGATGTTTCTTTTTTATGCGTTCGCGATTGTGACTATTGCTCGAGCGAACACCGCAAGCTGAAATCTACAAAAGAGTGCCGCTATCAGCCGGAAAATGCTTGACTTACCGCACGAGTCCTTGCTTCCCGCCCAAGACAGTGCTATTTTCGACTTTCCCTGGAAGGCCTAGCTCTCTTGATGGATTCCCTAAGGACATTTCAGCCGGACGCAAGCCGTGGCGATGGCGGCGGACTGGCGCAGAGCGGGACACGGCTCGAACTGCGCGAAAATCTCACCTATTGGCGCGTCGAAGGCAGCTTGCTCAACCTGACGGCCGTGCGCCCTGTGGCGTTTTTCGCCTGGAACGCGCAAAGCTTTCTGGAACGATGGGCGCGCCGCAGTGGGATGTTCACGTTGGCGCTCGCGCGACCGGTGCTCTACCTTACGAACCGGGCATTTGCTACGCGCTTGCTGCACACCGTCCTGCGCGGCGTCAGCCGCGACCGGCTTGACCTGCTCGGCGAGGAATATTTTCAGTACCTCCTGAAGCCCACGTTGAAGCAGCAAGGCGTCGACGAATTGAAGAAAGCGCAGGCACGGGGAGAGGAGATTGTCCTCGTAAGCCAGGGGCTTGACCAAGTGATGCGCCCGCTCGCCCAGTATTTGGGTGTGGAGATGCTGGTTTCGAACCGGCTGGAGTTTCGCGATGGGCTCGCCACGGGGAGGCTTCTCGACCCTGTCATTCGTCCGCGGGGCCCGCTGGCGCGGCTAATCGGCAGCAACCCGAACGGCCGCGTTGGGAGCGAAGTGTTAGCCAAGAATCTGGGCTTTGGAACGCATCCGGAAACTTTGGATCGAGCGATACTCTCCGCCGCACGGCCTGCTCCACAAAATTATCTTCGCGTGGTGCATCGCCGTCCCGACGGGAAACTTGCGCGACTTTCAGTCCGGCAATCATTGCGCGGAAAACACATTCTTCTTGCGGGCGCCACCGGATTCATCGGGAAAGTATGGTTGGCAAATTTGCTGACGGATGTGCCGGACATCGGCAAGGTTTACGTACTGGTTCGCCGGCGTCGCTCGATCAGCGCGGCAGAGCGCTTTCGCAAAATCGTTGATGAGTCTCCTGTCTTCGAGCCTTTAGCGCAAAGGCACGGTGCGCATTTCGATGAGTTTTTGACCGAGCGGGTGGAAGTGCTTGACGGCGATCTCAGCGAAACAGGACTAGGTCTCGACGAAGCGGTTCGCTCCGGGCTTTCCCGTTCACTGGATCTGATCATTAATAGCTCGGGTCTCACCGATTTTAATCCTGATTTGCGGGACGCGATCGCAAGCAACGTGGATTCCGTCGCGTATCTGATCGATTTCATCCGCCAATCCGATCACGCCGCTCTGTTGCATCTCTCGACCTGCTACGTGGCGGGCGAACGCGACGGCCGAATTATCGAAACGCTCGTGCCGAATTACACGCCCACGAACGATCCCGAATTCGAGGTGGAAAAACAGTGGCAGGCTCTGCGCGCGCTTATCCACGCTAAAGAAGCGCAGGCCGAAAGCACCCCAGTCATGGATGAGCTTCGCCGCGCCGCCATCGAAAAGCCCACTGCTGCGAAAAGCCTGGCCGGCGCGGCTCTTGACAACCAGATTCGCAAAAATCGCACGCGATGGCTGCGGCAAACCCTCACTGACGCCGGAACGAGCCGTGCGCAGGAACTCGGGTGGCCCAACACCTATACGCTGACGAAAGGCATTTCGGAATCGCTGATCGCGACGCGTGGTGCGGGACTGCCCATTGCGATTGTGCGTCCTTCCATCGTGGAATCGTCCCTTGAGAAGCCATTCCTCGGATGGAATGAAGGAATCAATACATCGGCGTCGCTCTCCTATTTGCTTGGCACATATTTCCGGCAACTACCCACAAACGAGCGTAAGTGCCTAGACATTATTCCCGTGGATCTGGTAACGCGAGGGATGACGCTGATCGCCGCGGCGCTCATGGAACGCAAACACGAGCCGCTCTACCAGCTTGCGACCTCCGTGACGAACCCCTGCAACATGCGCCGCTCGATTGAACTGACCAGTCTGGCGCATCGAAAATTCTACCGCACGCAAAATGGTTTCAAGCACTGGCTTCGCTCGCGCTTCGATGCGATTCCCGTCTCGAAAGCGCGCTATCAAACGCTTTCCGCTCCCGCGCAGAAAGCCATTGTGCAAGCGGTCAATCGCGGCGTCTCCAGCGTGGGCTTCAACCGCTCGCCGTTTGCCCGGCGGGAGCGCGAACTCGAGCGTGTCATCAAGCTCGTGAAGCTTTTCGAGCCGTTCATTCTGCGCCACGAGCACACATTCGAAGCCATGAACATTGAGCGGCTCTCGGACGCGTTGCCACCCGAAGAAAAAGCGGATTTCGGCTTCGATTCGCGCTCAATCGACTGGTGGGATTATTGGATTAACGTCCACATTCCGGCTCTGCGAAAGTGGTGCTATCCTCTCATCGAAGGCCGCCCGGTGGACGCGCCAAATCGCGAGGAAAGGCCGCGCCCCGGCCAGCCAGTCAACAAAGCCGCAGCTGGGCGAACTGCCTCGGCGGCGGCATCCTGAGACCGCTAACCAGTGGCCATCTTCGTTACCGGAGCAACCGGCTATATCGGTGCGCACGTCGTCGCGAACCTTCTCGGTGAGAGCGGCGAGCCGCTGAACCTTCTCGTACGCGCGAAAAATGAGCAACAGGCGCGCGAGCGATTGTGGCACGCATTGCAGCTCCACATGGATTTCCCGCGTTTCCGTTCCTGCCTCGCGTCACGCATCGGAATTTTCCGCGGCGATTTGACCGCGCCAAAATTTGGACTTGACGATGACGCATACCGGCCGCTCGTGCAGACCACCGATTCCATCATTCACTGCGCCGCGTCGCTCAATCGGAAGTCAGAAAAAAGTTGTCTGAACGTGAATTTGCGCGGCACATTACAAGTGATCGAACTGGCCATGCGCGCACGTGACAATCACGGCTTGCGGCGCTTCTCCCACGTTAGTACCGTCGCCGTTGCCGGGCAGCGGCAAAGCGAGATTGTCCGGGAGGATTCGTCGATTGACTGGGAGCGCTCGGATTACGATCCGTATGCGCGCACGAAAAAATTCAGCGAACACATGGTTCATGAGCTCCTGCCGGATGTTTCCCGGATTATTTTCCGCCCCAGCATCGTGCTCGGCGACAGCCGCCGCCCGGAAACGAATCAATTCGAAATGGTGCAAGCGTTTGTGTTTCTGGCGGGGCTGCCGGCGCTTCCCTTCCGTGCCGAAGATCGTGTCGATATCGTGCCCGTCGACTACGTGGCGAGCGCAATTTCTACACTACATCAGAAAGAAAAGCCCCAGCATGATATTTATCATTTGTCTTCCGGCGGCGAATCCGAAACGTACCTGCAATTGACCCGCGCGTTGGCCGAAGCTCAGGGCAAGAGTGCGCCCGTGTTTGTGCCGTCGCTCGAACGCTCCACATCGGGGATGGTAAACTTGCTCGCCGGGCGTTTTGGGAAAGCAGGAAAGCTGGCTACTCTGCTCAAGGTATTTCTTCCTTATTTGACATGGAACACAGTGTTCGATAATTCGCGCGTGGTTGCGGAAATGGGACGAAAGCCAGCGCCGTTCTCGCAATATTGTTTTCCGCTGCTGAAGTTCACCCGCGATCATCGCTTCGCCTATCCTTACCAGGACTGGCCAGCAGAGGCTGCTCCCGCGTCTCCGGAATCCCCCTCGCAGGAAATATCGCGATGATGGATTTGTTTCTCGAAGCATGGGTCGCGGGATCGATCGAGCTCGCGAAGTTCTCTTGGATGCTCGGCCACGGAAATAGTTGGCGTCCCGGCGAGAAATTGCGGCTGCTTTTCGCGTGCTACTGCGGCGCGCGGAACACGGGCTCTGATTTGCGCGTGGAAGAAATTCTGCGGCAGGTGCGGCGCGTGCTGGGCGACGAAAACATTGACCTCGGTGTGATGACGCAGAATTTCGATCTGACGCGCGGATATTTCGCGGGTACGCGTCAGGTGCGCCTCCCCGACGTCTTTCCTCCGTTTCTGATTCGCGAGGTGCCCCAATACCACGGCGTAGTGGCATGCGAAGGTTCAATGTTCAAAAGCAAATTCGCAAATGCACTGGCGACGATGATGATCGGCTCGCTGGGATTGGCGTCTGCGCAGAACAGGCTTTCCATTGGCTATGGTGCGGAAGCGGGATATATGGATCCAATCGTTGAAAAAATGTGCCGCCGTTACTGCAAGGATTCCGTGGTCATCACGCGAAGCGAAGAATCGCAGACATTGCTGGCCAAGTTGGGAATCACGACGGAACTGGGCACGGACACGGCATGGACATTTGAACCGCGTGGCCCGGAATACGGCGAGAAAATATTGCGCGACTCGGGATGGGACGGCCGCGCGCCGGTGCTTGTCGCTTGCCCGATCAATCCATTTTGGTGGCCGGTAAAAGCGTCACTTGCAAAGGCTGCTGCACGAACGCTGACCGGTGCGTACAAACAGAGCCATTACCGCTCGATTTATTTTCATAAGTCCGGGCGCGAAGTGGATGCAGCTTACGCGCGGTATATTTCCGCCTTCGCCGGAGCCGTCGCGCGGTTTCGCAAAGAACATCCCGTGTTCCTGGTATGTGTGGGCATGGAGATGCTTGACCGCAACGCGTGCGAACGCTTCGCCGAACAGGCGGGAGGCGGCGTGCCGATTTTTTGCTCCGACGAATACGACATGTACGAGATCGTGAGTATTTTGCGGGCATGTCATTTAATGGCTTCTTCGCGTTACCACGCGATTGTCACCTCCATGCCCGCCGGTGTCGCATCTCTCGGCATCACGATGGACGAAAGAATTCGCAACCTGATGCGCCAGCGCGGCCATAGCCATCTGCTTTTTACGGTCGACGATGCTGATCTTGAAGCGAATTTGTTCGCGGGACTGAAACAACTTTGCCGCGAAAAAGAATCCGTGCGCGACGGTATCGGCCGGACAGTGGCGCAGAATCTTAGATTGATGGCACGCATGGGTATGTACTTCGAAGGATTTGTGGCCAAGTGCTATCCTGAATTCCCGCTGCGGCAGAGCTCGCTGAGTTGGGAAGAGTATTTGCCGCCACTGAGCCCGAACCTTCAGCGCCTGCTCGAGACGTACGACGCATGAACTTCTTGTTCAAGATTAAGAAGCGGCTCGATGACACCCCCGACGCGACCGTGCTGCAAGAAATTCGTGGCACAGAAATAGCGAAGGCGTCCGGCAAAGATTTGGCGATACTGGCGACAAAGGCAGCGGTTTTCATACGAGCTTGCGGGCTCAAGAAAGGCGACCGCTGCGCATTACTCGCACCGAATAGCATTCGCTGGGTTGCGCTTGATCTTGCGCTGATGATGGAGGGGATCATCGTTGTCCCGCTGTATTCTCGCCAGTCACCCGCGGAACTCGCGGCCATGGTGCGCGACAGCGGCGCGTCAAGAATTATTTGCGAGAATCAAGAACTGTGCAACGCCTTGAGACATGCAGACAGGGACATGCCTCCTATTTCCTTGTTTGAAGAAGTCTTCGCTCATGGTGGATCGATTGGCTACATCTCGTCGAAGTTTTCACCGGGCGATCCCGTAACGATCATTTACACCTCGGGAACTTCGGGCGAGCCGAAGGGCGTTGTCTTAACAATTAGCAACGTCGATCACATGCTTTCCTGCACCGTGGCGAGCCTGGATAAATTGATGGGGACAAAAAACGCCCCGGATCAGGTGTTCCACTGGACGCCGCTCAATTTTGCCGCCTCGTGGATTTCGCTTCTGAGCTATCTGTCGCGCAATAGCGTGATCTCTCTGTCAACCGACTTGACGAAACTCGCCGATGAAATGCGAATCGCGGCGCCGAATTATTTCTTGAATGTGCCGACGCTGTTGGAACGGGTGCGAACCAAGATCGAGGGTCAGATTCGTGAGCGCGGCGGATGGATCGCGGCGACATTCAGCAAAGCAAAACGTGCCCATTTGCGGCGCGGAACAAACGAGGCAAGTTTTAGCGACCGGATTTGGCTCGCCATCGCAAAGGCGCTGATTTTCCCGACGATCCGCAAGACTATCGGCCCGCAATTGAAGGCGCTGATTTGCGGCTCCGCGCCTCTCTCCATCGAGACGCAGAAATTCTTCATGATGCTGGGTATCCCTGTGCTGCAGGCTTATGGCCTCACGGAAACCACGGCGATCTGCACGCTCGACGACCCTGCGTTTGTCGAGCCCGGCTATGTGGGACGGGCAATTTCGGGGATCGAAATAAAAGTTGGCGACAATCAAGAGATTCTGGTGCGCGGACCCAATATTTTCTCCGGCTACTGGAACCGCCCGCAGGAGAGCGCAACCGCGCTTCGCGACGGCTGGTTCCACACAGGAGATCAAGGCGAAGTGAATTCGCGCGGCAACTGGAAAATCACCGGACGAATTAAGAATTTGATTATTTTGAACTCCGGGCACAATATCGCGCCTGAACCCATCGAAGACGAGCTCTCTGCCTTGTTGCCGCAGGCGGCCCAAATCGTGCTTGTTGGAAATGGACGCAGCTACCTGGCCGCGATTGTCACGACGGAACCGGATTCCGTTTTAACGGAGACCGAAATTTCAACGGCGGTTGATAAAGTGAATTCACGTTTGCCGCATTACAAACAAATTCGCGCCTTCCATCTCGAACGCCAGCCGTTCACGATCGAGAGCGGGTTGCTGACGGCGATGGGCAAACTCAAGCGTGACGCGATTGCCGCCAGGATGAAGAATCAAATTGAAGAGCTCTATCGAAAGCGGGTCGCATGAAGAGTTTCGCGGGCAAAACGCTTTCCTGGGAATGCGTGAATGGAGTGATCGAGCTCAAGTTGCACCGCAAGCCCTGCAACGAAATCGGCGCGGGGACGCTCGAGGACCTCGAGAAGTTTGTGGGTGCATTCGAATCTGCCGGCAAAGGCGCCGCCGCGCTGATCATTTACAGTAGCTTATCCACGGGATTTAGCGCTGGCGCTGATCTGCGCGAACTCTATCGCCAGTCACAGCCGCTGCGGACCGCCGATAGGATCGCGGGAGTCCGCAATTTCTTGCAGCGCATCCATCGCGTCCTCAATGCAATTGACGCCGCGCCAATGACGACCATCGCAGCCGTTCACGGCGTCACGTTTGGCGGTGGATTCGAGTTGGCGCTTGCATGCGACTTGATCATCGCGGACAAGATGGCACGCTTTTGTTTCCCAGAGCTGCGCCTCGGACTGATTCCCGGGTTCGGTGGAATTCCGCGACTGAAGCGTGATTTGGGCAATGCGGTGGTCCGCGATCTACTACTGACAGGCCGAAGTATTAACGCAGCGAAGGCGCAAGCCATTGGACTGCTGAGCCAAGTGGCGGCCGAAGGTGAAGTGTTGCGGGCCGCGCGCGCGACAGCGGCGCAGATTCAAAAATTCGACCGCGAGACCGCGGTTGTCGCAAAGCGATTCATCAAGCCGGTTCCTTACGAGGATTTGCGGCGCGAGATCGAGATTTTCTGCGAGCTTTTCAGCCGTCCCGCCGTCGAAGAAGGTTTAAGGAAATTTGTAGAAAGCACGGATACAATGCCGTACTTGCCATGAATGCTGGCTTGCGATTCTACGAAAAAGGAGCCGCCATCGTGCGAAACAACAGCCCTGCCGCTGAAACAGATCCCACTTCAACACGCCGCGTATTGAAATCAAGTTTTGTCTGCGCGTCGGCGATCGTGATTGCATTGATGAGTTTTGCGGCGACGGGACCCGTCGCGAACGCGCAAACGCAGCGATTTCAAATTTCGGATCTCCAGAAAATCGTGCGGGTCGCGGATCCGCAGATTTCTCCGGATGACAGATCAATCGTCGTCACCGTGGCGCGGGCCAATATGAAAGACGATCGCTATGACAGCAAATTAGTCCTCGTCAACATTGCTGACGGCGCACAAAGAACGCTTACCTTTGGACGCAAGGGCGCAAGTTCCGCGCGATGGTCTCCCTCGGGCGACCGGCTTGCGTTTCTCGCAATGGCAGGCGAAGGCAAGGATGTCGCGCCGCAAATTTTTATTCTGCCGATGAATGGCGGCGACGCCAGACAAATCACCACGGCTCCGGATGGCGTCGAACAATTCGCCTGGCGGCCGGACGGCGCAATGCTCGCCTATGTCACGCCCGATCCCGCCGACAAGAAGGCTGTTAAAGCGCATCACGACGTTTTTGAAGTTGGCGACACGGATTATGTGGAGACGGCTGCCGCAATGCCCTCGCATGTGTGGCTTGTTCCCGCGGACGGCGGCGACGCGAAGCGGCTTACTTCGGGTTCCTGGAGCTTGCCCATCGTTTTCCCGCCTTCGCCACCTTCCTCGCCGCTTTCCTGGTCACCAGACGGAAAATCCATCGTGATCACCCGGCAGGAAACGGCCGAGCCCGGCGATGGCGATGAAGCGACGTTGGAAATTCTCGATGCAGCGACGGGCAAAACGCAAAAGCTTACAACGCACGAAAAATTCGAAAGCGCCGGGCTTTACTCGCCCGACGGTTCGCGAATCGCCTACTGGTATTCGCGCGATGGAGATCCCAACAATGAGAACGAAATCTTCGTAGCGCCAGCGAGCGGCGGCGACGGCACGGACGTCACACGCACGATTGATCGCGATGTTGAACGCGCTATCTGGATGCCGGACGGACAATCTCTCCTGGTCGGCGGCCACGACGGCACGGGCGTTTCGCTGTGGCTGCAACCGCTTGACGGGCAAGCACGGAAAATCGACATCGGCGAAATTCAGCCGTCGTGGTCATTCTGGCTGGATATGACGGTCGGCTCAAAAGGCGATGTCGCTTTCACCGGCAGCACACCGGGTCAGCCGGGCGAACTTTATTACATGTCCTCGGCGGATGCGGCCCCGAAGCGGCTGACGAATTACAATTCGGCAATCGCCGCACTCGATCTCGCGCGGGTACAGAGCATCGATTGGGATGGTCCCAACGGCTTTCACGAGGATGGAGTGCTCACGTACCCGCCAGATTTTTCGAAGGAAAACAAGTATCCCCTCGTCCTGCTGATTCATGGCGGCCCGCAAGCTAGCTCGACAGCCACTTTTAGTGCACTGCCGCAAATCATTGCGGCGCAGGGCTACATTGTTTTCGAGCCGAATTACCGAGGCAGCGACAATCTTGGTAACGCGTACCAGCGAGCAATTTACCGTGATGCAGGGGACGGCCCGGGACGTGATGTAATGGCAGGATTGGCGGCCGTCGAAAAAATGGGGTTCGTCGACCAGAACAGAATCGCTGTCTCAGGCTGGTCCTACGGCGGCTACATGACTTCCTGGATGATCGGACATTATCACATTTGGAAAGCAGCGGTTTCTGGCGCGGCCGTCAATGATTTGGTTGCAGAGGCTACCGTTTCCGACGGGAACCGCACCGATTACTATTCAATGGGCGGCTCCCCTTGGGTCGGCGACAATTGGAAGATTTACCGCGAGCAGTCGCCGATCACGTACGCATCACAAATTAAAACGCCCACGCTGATCCTTTGCGACACGGGAGACTTTCGCGTTCCCATCGTGCAATCGTACGAGATGTACCACGCGCTCAAGGACAATGGCGTGACAACGCAATTTTTTGCCTATCCTGTGCGCGGCCATTTCCCAAGCGACCCGGTGCGCGTGGAAGATGTAATGACGCGTTGGGTCGGCTGGATCAATCAGTATCTGAAGTAAAAAATAATCGCGTGATATGGTTGGTCCGTGCGCGCCGCGAATGTCGTTTTGTACGAAATATCGCTAAAATAGAGGCCTATGCAATCTCTTCAGGACGTCACGGAAGAAGTCTTGCAGCTGGCGGCAAGCCATTTCGGCGTGCCGCGCGAGCAACTGTCGCCCGATGACGATTTTTTCAAGAAGCTCAGCATCGACAGTTTGCAGGCTCTTGATTTGCTCACACGGATCGAAAATCATTTTCACATCGAGTTCCCCGATTACGAACTCCAGGGCGTGAGCGATTTCCGCACTCTTGCCGCGCGCATCCAAGCGCGCTTGTGATGCTTGACCTCCGCCAATATTCCTCTTTGGGCGCAGCCTTGCGCGCCGCGCTCGAACGCTGGCCCGAGGAAATTTGCCTGATTGAAGCCGACCGCGACCGCGAAAATTACCGCTTCACTTATCGACAGTTCAAGGAAGCCGCCGAGCCATTGGCTCGCGCATTGCAAGATTCCGGATTTGTACCCGGCCATCGCGCTGCGATTATCATGACGAATCAGTCGAAGTGGCTGATTTCCGCCTACGCGATTTTTTATTGTGGTGGCGTGCTCGTGCCGCTCGATTACAAACTCACCGCGACCGAACATTTACAACTCCTCGCGCATTCCAACTCGGACATACTGGTTGTCGAGCATCACTTGTGGCGCGCCATCGCCCAGGTAGAAGGCTTTGCGAAACTGAAAGTGAAAACCGTTATTGTCACCGAAGCTCCCGCCACAGCAGAATTGCACGGGGCGAAACGGTGGGAAGATTTCCGCGACAGTCGCGAGCCCGGGTTCGTTGAGTGCGCGCGCAGCGATTGGGCTGCGATTGTATATTCCTCTGGCACCGGTGGACGGCCCAAAGGCTGTGTGATGACGCACGAGAATTATCTCGAGCAATGCCGGACGCTCGCGTCGTTGTTTCCCTTTTGGCCCGGCGTGCGGTACCTGAGTATTCTGCCCACAAACCATGCGATTGATTTTATGATCGGCTTCATTGGTCCGTTCGTCTGCGGGGCGGCCGTAGTGCATCTGCGAACGCTGCGCCCTGAATTCATCCGCGATGCATTCACGCGCTACCACATCACCTATATGACGCTGGTACCCATGATTTTGAAAAGCCTCGAGCGAGGCATGCGCCAACGTTTTGACGCGTTGCCACCTTCGCGGCGTCGCATGCTCGACCGCGCAATTGCGCTGAACCGCGCGCTGACACGTCGCCGGCCACATCTGTGGCTCAGCCGCTTGCTGCTCCGAGACATTCACCAAGCTTTTGGCGGTCAATTGAGGGCTCTTTTCGTTGGCGGCGCGTTCACCGAGCCATCGACTCTGCAATTTTTTTACGATCTCGGAATTCCTGTCGGGAACGGTTATGGCCTAACGGAAGCTGGCACTACAATCACGCTGAACGATTTCAAGCCCTTCCGCGCCGATACAGTTGGAAGACCTCTGCCGGGCACTGAGGTTCGCATCGCGAATCCCGATTCCGAGGGTATCGGCGAAGTGGCGACGCGCAGCAAGACGGTGATGTCGCACTATCTTGACGACCCGGAGATGACGGCGGCAACGATTGTGGATGGCTGGCTGATGACGGGCGATCTCGGCCGGCTCGATTCGACCGGGCATCTGCAGCTGTTCGGTCGCAAGAAAAACATGATCGTCACCGAAGGCGGCAAAAATATCTATCCCGAAGACATCGAGAACGCGTTTGAAGGAATTCCAGTGAAGGAGTTCAGCATTTTTGCGGCAAATTACATCTGGCCCCAACGCATAATGACCGGCGAGCAACTCCTCCTTGTGATGCGACTCGATGACAACGCGCAATTTAATGATGAACTGCGTTCGCAAATCATCGAACGTAATCGCCGTTTGCCCGATTTCAAGCGCGTGAGCGGCTGCGCGATCTGGACGCGCGATTTCCCGCGCACTGCTTCGCTGAAAATCAAGCGCGACGTTTTGGCCGAAGAGATTCGCCGAACAGTGGACCGATCGGCGATAATTTCCATCTGAGGACCCCGAGTGCAGACGCGTTTTTTCGCCATTGTGAATCCGGCTGCGGGGGGCGGACGCTGCGGACGGTCGGCTCCGGCGGCGCTGGAGCGTCTGCGCGCAAGCGGAATTCAAATCGACGTCGCCGAAACGCATGCCGCCGGCCACGCCATCGAACTCGTGCGCGAGGCGCAAAAACTTGGCCATCGGAATTTCATCGCCGTCGGTGGTGACGGCACCTCTTATGAAATCGTCAACGGCATTTTCCCGTTGCGCGCTGATGGCGCGGCGGAACGACGCACGTTGGCGTTCTTACCTCTTGGCACCGGCAATTCTTTTCTCCGCGATTTTCGCAATCATAGTGGCGTGGCGGATGTCGATGCCACGATACACGCAATCTTGAACGGCAACCGCCGCCCGTGCGACGTAATTCGCCTGAAGCATGGCGCCGGCGAACTGCACTACATCAATTTGCTCACGCTAGGTTTTGCAGCGGATGTGGCGGACATCACCAATCGCCGCTTCAAACGCTGGGGCGAGCTTGGCTACATTCTGGGTGTGTTGACCTGCCTCGCGCGCCTGGATCGCCGCGCGTTTCCGTTGCGTACGGACGGCTCCGCGAAACTTGACGGGCGGCGCTGCCTGTTTTTGACTTTCAGCAACAGCAAATTCACCGGCGGCAAGATGATGATCGCACCAGGCGCCGATTCCAATGACGGTTTGATTGAGTATGTGCGCTGGGGCCCGATCGGACGCCTTGGATTGCTTCGCAACCTTCATACTCTTTTTGACGGCACGCACATCGAGCATCCTCTCGCGTCCCGCGCGGCTGTGCGCGAAGTTGAATTCTCGCTCGATGCGCCGGTGACGGTGATGGTGGACGGCGAAAGCCTCCATCTGCAGTGCGAGCGCCTCGACGTGCTTCCGGGAGCGCTGGACGTTCTCGTATGAAATCGTTCTACCTGAAACTGCGCTCGGCTTTACTTTGGGCCGTCAGCGGTCTGCATTTCTTCGTGCTTTGCACGCTGCTCGTCGCGCTCGGAATGGTCGTAGATCCTCGAAAAAACGACCGCCCGCAGCGGATTTTTTTCCGCAATATCCTGCGGCTCGCCGGAGTGAAATTCGAAGTGCGCTGTTCGCGGGGATTTGATCCCGTGCGCACCAGCCTTTTTGTCTGTAACCATGTGAACATCTTCGATCCATTCGTCATTTATTCCGCGATCCCGCAATTCGTACGCGGATTCGAGCTCGCATCGCATTTCAAAATTCCCGTCTATGGCTGGATGATGGGGCGCTTCGGAAAAAATGTTCCCGTGCCGGACGAAAGCGATCGCAGCCGCGCGGGCCTCGAAAGCATGATGCAAAAGGCGAGGGAATCCTTCGATTCCGGAACCAGTCTGATCGCGTTTGCGGAGGGCTCGCGTACGCGCGACGGCCACGTGCAACCATTTCAAAAGGGCACGTTCCGGCTGGCGATCAAATTCGGCGTGCCCATCGTGCCCATGAGCATTGTCGGCTCGTACGAATTCCATCGCACCGGCGATTGGATGCTCAATCCCGGAAAGATCACGGTCTATTTGCATGACACGATTGAGACGAAGGGAATGTCCAAGGAGCAAGCGGAAGAATTACGCGATCGCGTCCAGGCCATTGTAGCGGCGCCAGTCGAAGAACACATTGCGCGTCAGGCGAAAGCTAGTCTGGAAAATAACGCCGCCGCAAATTAAAACTCAAAACGGTTCACGATTTCCGGGAATCAGCCGTCCCGCTCGAATTTCCTGCCACGTGTAGACCACTCGATGGATCACCGTCAGCGTGGAGAACGTCGCGATCACCCACAGTACCGGGGCCATTCTGCGGAACGCACCTCCAAGAATGAGCAAGACAAGCCGCTCCGGCCGTTCCAGGAAGCCAACTTTGCACAACGGAATCAGCGACTCGGCGCGCGCCCGCGCGTAGCTGACCATAAACGAACTCGCCATCGCCACCGCGGCAAGTCCCATGTAGAACGGTCGCGCGATCAACGTGTAATGAACCACCAAGCCCATGTAAAGACCAAGATCGGAATAGCGGTCGAGAGTGGAATCGAGAAACGCACCGAATGCCGTGACGCGGCCCGCTCGGCGCGCGACTTGCCCGTCCGCCATGTCAAGAAATCCGGCGAGAAAAAGAACCGCGGCGGCAGCACGAAATTCGCCATAGGCAAAAAGCACAGCCGCCCACACATTCACCGCCATGCCGATAACGGTCAGCACGTTTGGAGTGATACCAGTTGCGGCCAGAGCACTGACCACGTGCCGAAGCAGCCAGCCGCCGCCGGCTCCGATCCAGTGCGTAACGGGCTTCCAGATGGGTTCTTTAACTTGCGCCATTTTGCCGGAAATCATACGACATGCGGGACGCTCGCCTCAAGCCACGAACAAAAGGACGCGCAACGAGGAGGAAACGTTGCGCGCCCCTCAACATTTAATTTTCTGACGCTAGTGTGACTTACCGCCAGATTCGTCTCGGGACGGAGTGGAAGCCGAGATCGCTGGCACATTCTCGCTGCGAATCCGCTTGTTGAAATCCGCAAGGTCCTTACTCTTCAGTTGATGGAACGTCGCCAGTTGTTCATCGATCTGTTTGTTCAATAGATCAAACACCTCACGCGACGATTGAGTCGGCGCTGTATCGGCGCTTTGGACTGTGCTGTTGAGTGCCATCATCTGATCCGCGATCATGATCGGAAAATTTAGCGGGTCTTCGCCGGATTTCGATTTCACCTGAATCAAGGCGTCTTCAACGTCAGTGAATTTCTTGTCCAGATCCTTCGCCGCATCGGCTGTGGCTTTCGTTTTCTCGTCATCCGCGAGCCGCTTCTCAAGCGCAGTGAGTTGTTCGTGAATTTCGCGAATCTGATTCACGGCGTCATGGGCCTGCGCAACTCGATCGCGAATTTGAAGGCTGAAATCGAGTTGCTTCTGTAAATCCGCCGTCGACACCTGAATGCGGGGATCTTCCACGAGTTTCAGCGGAGCTGTATAACTTTTCCCCGCGACCGTGAGTTTCACTTGATACTCGCCGGGAACAGCAAGTGGACCGATTGGCCGTCCACCCCACGCAACGGCGCCCGGCACAACGCTGGGCGGCTCATAGCGCAGATCCCATTCAAAGCGATTGAGCCCAGCCTTAGCGGGCAGCGTGGCGCGTCCGCCGCCGAAGAATGAAAACGCCGGCGGCGCTGCCGATTTTTCGCCCTTGCTCTTATATTTACGAATCAATTTTCCTTTCGAGTCGAGAATCTCGAGCGTGATCGGCTGCTTCGGTTCGGTCTTCAACGAATAATCGATCACCGCACCCGATGGCGGATTTTCGCCCGCCGCGAAACCTCCCGGGAGGCGGAAGCCACCCCCACGGAAACGATACGCGGTTGCCGGTTTGAACAAATAGGTGTCCGCACTCGCGTCTTCGGCATTCAGCTGGCGCAGCGGCGCGATGTCGTCAAGGCTCCAGAAAGCACGCCCGTGCGTCGCGATGATCAAATCGTTTCCGTGAATCGTCATATCGTGGACCGGCACAGTCGGCAAATTCGACTGGAGCGATTGCCACTGTGCGCCGTCGTTGAACGAAACGTAAATTCCCATTTCTGTTCCGGCAAAGAGCAATCCCTTGCGTTTTGGATCCTCGCGAATTGCGTGCGTGAAAACATTGTCCGGCAATCCTCTCGTGATTTTGGTCCACGTCTTGCCGTAGTCGCTCGTTTTGTAAAGATACGGATGGAAATCGTCCCACCGGCTGCGGTCTGCCGCAAGGTACGCCGTGCCGGCCGCGTGCGTCGATGGATCGATTAGGTCGATGCGGCTC
>DATLSS010000079.1:0-7405 GCA_035534035.1 Candidatus Acidiferrales bacterium
ATCCCGAAGAGCAACAGGAAATCGCCAGTGCCAAATCCAAACTTTTCTTTTCCGCGCTGGAGGGTCGTTGCGGGCGCGAAAATCTTGAGCACGCCATCGCGCACATGGTCTATGCTTTGCGCTGGCAGGAATACGGCTACAGCGATTTTCGTGTGGCACTCGAACAGGAATGCCATCAGGATTTGTCGAGCGTGTTCGCGACTTGGCTCGACCAGAAGGGCATTCCGGCCGATTTTCGCGCCCGCTACGAAAAAGCAGGCGGCAGTACGAAGTAGAATCCGCACTCATTCATAGGAGGAAACGTGAAAGAAGTTATCTCAACCGACCGGGGGCCGAAAGCGATCGGTCCGTATTCGCAGGCGGTTCGCGCCAACGGCTTCATTTTTATTTCCGGGCAAGTGGCATTCGATCCGAAGACGAGCCAAATTGTCGAAGGCGACATCGCTGCGCAGACCGATCGCGTGCTGCAAAATCTGAAGGGCATTGTCGAAGCTGCCGGCTCGCTGCTCGACAAGACCGTGAAGACCACCGTTTTTCTGAAGGACATGAACGATTTCGCAAAAATGAATGAAGTCTACGCGCGCTATTTTCCCGCGAATGCACCGGCGCGTTCCACGGTGGAAGTGGCGCGGCTGCCGCGCGACGTTCAGGTGGAAATCGATCTGATCGCGCTGGCGTAACCGTGATGTGTGGCCAGCAAATGGGAAAGAGGAGCATTTTTCCGATGCAGATTCGACACGATTGGACGCGCGGCGAAATTCGCACCATTTTTAATTCGCCTCTGCCGGAATTGATTTTTCAGGCGCAAACGATTCATCGCGAATTTCACAAGCCCGAGGAAGTGCAGCTGTGCCGGCTGCTTTCGATTAAAACTGGCGCGTG
Source organism: Candidatus Acidiferrales bacterium (assembly GCA_035534035.1). Lineage (GTDB taxonomy): Bacteria > Acidobacteriota > Terriglobia > Acidiferrales > UBA7541 > DAHUXN01. The sequence goes on from DATLSS010000079.1 coordinate 883, forward strand.
CCCCGAGGACTGCGCGTACTGCTCGCAGAGCGCGCATTACAAAACAGGCGTGTCGCGACAAAAATTGATGGAGCCGCGCGAAGTGCTGGAATCAGCGCGACGCGCGAAGGCTGACGGCGCGACGCGTTTCTGCATGGGCGCCGCGTGGCGTGATGTACCGGAAGGAAAAGAATTCGACAGCGTGCTCGAAATGGTTCGGGGAGTCGCGGCGCTCGACCTGGAAGTCTGCTGCACGCTGGGAATGCTCACCGAAGCGCAAGCTGACGCGCTCAAACAGGCAGGCCTCACAGCGTACAATCACAACCTGGACACGTCGCCGGAATTTTACGGCCACATCATCACCACGCGCGTTTATGAAGATCGTCTTCAAACAATTGCGCGCGTGCGCAAGGCGGGAATCACGGTTTGCTGCGGCGGTATTCTGGGCATCGGCGAATCGGAAGAGGATCGCGTCGGGTTGCTGCATCAGCTTTCGAATTTGAATCCGCATCCTGAAAGCGTGCCGATCAATGTGCTGGCGCGCGTGGAAGGCACTCCGCTTGCAAATGCCGCGGAGCTCGATCCGATGATCATGGTCCGCGCGATTGCCACCGCGCGCATTTTGATGCCCGCGTCGCGCGTGCGGCTCTCGGGTGGGCGCCACAAACTTTCGCGCGAGGCGGTCGCGCTGTGTTTTCTGGCGGGCGCGAATTCCATTTTCACCGGAGAGAAACTGTTGACCACGCCGAATCCTTCCGTCGATAAAGACATGGAGTTGCTCGAAGATCTGGGCATGAAGGCGATGCAACGTGGCTGACGATTTGAGAACGCGGCTGCGCGAACGAATCGCCGGGGAACTCGAAAGTCTCCGCGAGCGATCTCAGCTTCGCTCACTCGAAATATTGAGCGGCGTCAATTTATGCTCGAACGATTATCTCGGTCTGGCCGCCGATCCGCGTTTGAAGCAAGCCGTTACCGAGGCGGTCACATCCGCGCGGCAAATGGGCGCAACAGGCTCGCGGCTGCTCTCCGGGAATTCGCGCGAATGGGAAGAATTGGAAACTGAGTTTGCGGAATTTGCCGGTACGGAATCGGCGCTTTACTTCAGTTCGGGGTATGCGGCAAACGTTGGCTTGCTCAGCGCTATCTTGCAACCCGGCGATACCGTGTTTTCCGATACGCTGAATCACGCCAGCCTGATCGACGGGATCCGACTATCCGGCGCGCAGAAACTTATTTATCCGCATGGCGATATGCAATTTCTCGAGGATGCACTTCGGGAAAAATCATGCAGCGCGGGCGCCAAAGTAATTGTCACGGAAAGTATTTTCAGTATGGAAGGCGATGTGGCGAGCATTGACGATCTCTTGCGCCTCGCAAAAACCTATGGCGCCGAATTGATCGTCGACGAAGCGCACGCGCTGGGCGTATGCGGGCCGGAAGGCCGCGGCGTGGTCGCGGAATTGAAATTCGAGCGCGAAATATTCGCCATCGTGTATCCGTGCGGAAAAACGCTGGCGAGTGCTGGCGCGTTTGTCTGTTGCGGCGCAGCGCTGAAGGAATTCCTGGTAAATCGCGCCCGGACTTTTTTGTTCAGCACGGCACTGCCTCCGTACTTCGCGCGGCAAATTCGCGCGGCGCTGGCCCTTGCGCGCGGGGAAGATTCGCGGCGCAAACATCTGAAGGAACTTTCGATTGCGTTGCGCGAAGGATTATTCGCTGCGGGCCTCAACTATGGAGCGAGCTCCACGCAAATCGTCCCCGTGATTCTTGGCAGCAACGAAGTCGCTCTGCGTGTCGCGGCTCAGTTGCAAGGCGCCGGCTTCGCCGTCCGAGCGATTCGTCCGCCGACGGTTCCCGCGGGCACGGCACGGATTCGCGTTTCGCTGACGAGCAGCGTTACTGTGGAAAATATCCACCGGCTCGCTGCGGTTTTGCAGGATGCGGTGCAGACGCCGGCGCAAGCGGTGACGGTCGCGCATGCTTAGCCGCTTTTTTATTACCGGAACAGATACAGGCGTTGGCAAAACCGTGGTTTCCGCCTTGCTGTGCGCGGAGCTGGGCGCAATTTACTGGAAACCGATTCAAACCGGAACGCGCGAAGGTTCCGATCGCGCCACGGTGATGCGCATCGCGCGCATGCCGAAAAATCGGGCACTGCCTGAAACGTACCGTTTTGCGCCTCCTGTATCGCCGCATCTGGCCGCGCGTCTGGCGAGAGTGCGCATCGAGCTGCGGAAAATCAAATTGCCAGAAATTGCGCCGTCGGAGAATGTAATTGTCGAGGGCGCGGGCGGCGCGCTCGTCCCGATTAACGGCACGCAGCTGATGACGGATTTGATGGCGCATCTCAATCTTCCCGTTCTTCTAGTCGCGCGGACTTCGCTGGGAACGATCAACCACACATTACTTTCGCTTGCAGCGCTGCGGGCCACACGGATCGATGTTCGCGGCGTGGTGATGGTGGGGAAGGCGAATCGCGAAAATCGCGCGGCCATTGAGCGCTACGGCGAGATTGAAGTGGTGGGAACCGTCCCACTGCTCGCAAAAATAAATCGTCCCGCGCTGCTGTGCGTTTTTCGTGAACACTTTAGTCGCGAGGCATTTGCGGCATGAGTGCGAGGCTGCGCGTCTGGCATCCGTTCACGCAGGAGGCGCTCGATCCGGCGCCGCTGCGTATCACGCGCGCGCAGGGCGTTTACATTTACACCGACGATGGACGGCGATTCATCGACGCGATTTCGTCGTGGTGGGTGAATCTTCACGGGCATTGCCACCCGGCGATGATGTCCGCGGTCGCGGAGCAAACGGCGAGGATGGACCACGTGCTCCTCGCAGGCTTCACGCACGACGGCGTCGAGGAGCTTTCACAGCGCCTGCGCAAAGTGTTGCCGCACGAGTTGGAGCACATTTTCTTTTCGGATGACGGGTCGACCGCCGTCGAAGTCGCGCTGAAAATCGCAGTCCAGTACTGGCGGAATTCAGGGCGCGCGAAAAAGCAATCGATTGTGGCGCTCGAGCACGCCTATCACGGCGACACGGTCGGCGCGATGTCGGTGAGCGACGATTCGATTTTCAACGATCCATTCCGCGATTTCCGTTTCCCGGTGCATCGCGTGCACTCGGCGTATTGCTACCGCTGCCCGGCTGGGAAGACGCGCGCGACTTGCGATATTGATTGCGTCGGGCAACTGGCGCGGCTGCTCGAAGAAAAACACGCGGAAATTGCGGCGGTGATCGTGGAGCCGCTGCTGCAGGGCGCGGGTGGAATGATCGTGCATCCGGTGGAATTTCTTCAGCGCATTCGCAAGTTGTGCACAGAACACGATGTGCTGCTGATCGCAGACGAAGTTCTCACTGGTTTTGGACGCTGCGGCAAAATGTTTGCGTGCGAGCTGGCCGGCGTCGTGCCGGATCTGATGTGTTTGTCGAAAGGAATCACGGGCGGAGTGCTGCCGATGGGCGCGACCGTTTGCACCGGAGAGATTCATCGCGCATTCGTCAGCGACGATCGCAGCCGCGCGTTCTATCACGGACACTCTTACACGGGGAATTCGTTTGCCGCGGCGGCGGCGATTGCCAGTCTGGGGATTTTCGAGAGCGAACCTGTGTTTGAACGCATCGACGCGATTGGGAAAATTCATAGCGACCGGCTGGCGGAAATTGCAAAGCATCCGGCGGTAGGCGATGTGCGTTCGATTGGAACGGTCGCCGCTGTTGAGTTGCGCGCGCAGGATGCTGGATATACGTCGCGACTGCGGCCAAAGCTTTACAAGTTTTTCCTCGACGCAGGCATTCTGCTGCGGCCGCTTGGCAACATTATTTACGTTCTGCCGCCTTATACGATCAGGGCGGATCAGCTGCGCTACGTCTACGACCGCATCGCCGAATCGCTAGGCCACTGCGAGGAATGGTCGGCTGACAATCGCGTGACGCGCACGGCGTAATGCGGGCAACAGGCGCGGCATTGTGCAGGGCGCAGCGGGTCATGCTAAAATTAGCGCCTCACCGAAATGGGCCTGTAGCTCAAGAGTCTGTTGTTGATTCTGCGTCGCTTAGGTTCTTTTTCAGGCCCTTCAAACCCGCATTGTTGTACACAAAATGTACACATCACTGCGCACATTACTGCTCATCGGATCAAGCCCATGGCCTTTTCCAGAGGCATCGAGGAGCGGTGGATGGCACGTTGGAGGTATTCCAATTGGTGTAACTATTCCCCCGAGATACGAGGGTCGTAAAGAGCATTCTGCGATTCGAACCGTGCGGTAAAAAATCCCTGCCGTCGATTACCCGTCCGCTTGGCTGTTGATCGAATTTCCAACACGCTTACCGCGCCGCCGAGACCAGGAAGCTTTACGAGCGATTGTCCAACGGCTTTGGTGCGAGGATCTGCTGCAGGTAATCGGTCGTGTCCGGCACTCGGACAATATGCGGGTACTTCAGTCCACCCTCGTAATAGACCCTGTAGAGAGCGGTGATGCCGTCGCCCTTCGCGATTATCTGTAACGGCTTCTTGCTCTTCTGTGCCTGGGCGATTTCGCTTCGCAACACGACGGTGCTGTACGGGTGGCCTTCGATGGCCACAATCGTCATGCCCGGTGCGAGCCCGGCCTTGAAAGCCGGTCCGTTCCATAACACGTCCTCGACTTTGCCTTGCTGATCGAGGAACAAGCCCACCGAGAACATCGCGTTGACACCTTTGCTGCTAAGTTCACCCTCGCCGACGTTCTCGAGCGCCTTCTGGTAACGCGAAGGCTCGTCGGAATAGACCAGACGCCAACCGCTGGCGTTGATGCCGGACAGCAGCGGAACCTGTTGGCCCACGCCGTACAGCCAATTGTGGAGGAAGTTCGCCCAATCATACGGCTGGACCGTATTGAGGGCGCCGACGACATCGTTGAAAGTGTACGTATGGGTTGTGAAACTGCCGTTGTCGACGCCGAAAAATTGCTGAGCGAAATCGTCAATCGAACGCCGGTCGCGACTTAACCTCCGGATCTTCACGTCGACGGCGAGCCACAGCAGCTCGCCTTCACGATAGAAATCGGTTTGCCGGCGCCAGTTCGCCCATGCGTCCCGAGAGCTGTAGAGCAGTTGCGCGGCGACGGTGGTGTCGAGCAGCGGTCGCCACTCGCGACCGGTGTGGTGTGCCATCACCGCCGCCCGGTAGGCGACCGCCTGACGCCAAGTATCCGGTGACCACAGCCCGCTTCGTGCTGTCAAGACGTCACCGAGGTAGGTCGTGAGGCCCTCATACACCCACACCATCGGCGTATGTTCGGGACGCTCGAAGTTGGGCTGCCACAGCCCCGCCGGACGCATGAATTTGCCGTTCCATGAGTGTGTGTATTCATGCGGCAAAAGCGAGGCGTCGAGCATGAAATGGTCAGCATCAGCGAACATCTTCGTGCCGCCACGCGCGCGGTCATCACTCGACTGGTGATGCTCCAGACCGCCGGTCGAAACGTAGTCGCTTAACGTCAGAAGGAAGTGATAGTCGTCATAGTGATAGGAGTGAAACAGCGCCTGCGCTTGTTCGACCAGATGGCGAAAATCGGTGACTTGGGCAGCGGAAATGTCAATTGCTGCCGCATTGTCGCCGACCATATCGAGATAACGATGCAGCGACGAGCCAGCCGGGGTGACATTCAGCTCCAGGAAATATTTTCCGGCAATCACCGGCGAATCGACCAGCGTGTTGAACGGTACGGGCTTGAAGATGATGCGCCTGCCGCTGCGTTCTTCTGTCGTCAGCGCACTCGCGTAGCGCCAGCTGGCGGGGATCACCAGTGTCGGTTCATAAATCTGCACCTTGGTCGGATAACCGGCCTGGTACAGCGCTACATCGTTCCACTCCAGACCCATGAGACGCGGTGTGATCCGGTCACCTGCCGGAAATTGGAAGTGGATATCGATCCGGCCAACGCCCGTCGGCACCGTCAAATGAAATGTGAACATGTCCACTTCGTCACGGAGCCATGCGATCCGTTTGCCGCCAGCCGTGATCTCCAGGCCCATCATTGTGCCGATCGGCCCGTCCGGCGCGTGGTCGCCCGGAATGTATTTCGGGTAGTAAAGCGTCAGCGGTCCCGGCCTGACCGGCATCACCTCGTGCACATACAGAATCTTTTGTTTCGGATTGGCCAGTCGCACCCTCAGCGCAACGGGGCCGGCTGGGCCCTTCACATCGGTCTGACCGAAGCAAGACACGGATGCGGCCAGAGCGACCGCGCCCAGAAGCAATGACAATCGTTTCATGCGTTGTCCGTCAGAAAGAAAAACGCAGCGCGAACTGCATGAATCGAGGCTGAGTCATGGTGGAAGTGTATCGCCCGAACTGGCTGGCAGTCTCGCCGAGGCCCGGCACAGCGGTTTGCACGTTAAAGCGCACCGAGTTGGTCACGTTGAAAGTCTGCCAGCTGAATTCCAGCTTGCGGGTCTCGCCCAGCGAGAAGTCCTTGGCCAAGCCCGTGTCGATGTCGAACATCCCGTCACCGATGATTTCGTTTCGTGTGCCCGATTCTCCCGGCCAACTGTGACGGAA
>DATLSS010000080.1:0-16618 GCA_035534035.1 Candidatus Acidiferrales bacterium
CCAGGAGGCCATTTCGTCTAAGGCCTGCCCAACACGTTTCAAGCCTTCCGCAAGCATCTCGGTCTTGCCGCCAATACCGATGCGAAAGTGGTCCGGCATTTCAAAAAATCTTCCCGGGACAACGCTTGTGTCATATTTTTCCCGCAAAAGCTGGCAGAAGGCATCGACGCGGCCTGCGACAATGTTGGGAAACGAAATTGTTCCTGCCTCCGCGCGAATCGCGAGCAAATCCTTGCGCGATTCGAGAAAGCTCTTAAGCACAGGGCGATTAGCTTCCAGCCGCTTGCGCGCGTACTCTGCGATTTCCGCCAAATGGTCGATAGCGACCACGCTCAACAACTCCGCCACATGCGCCGGAATCACGCCATAGAGATCATTGATCCGCCACATTTGCTCCGCTAATGGCGCGGGAGCGAGTATCCAACCGCAGCGCAGGCCAGAGAGGCCAAAAGCCTTCGTCAGGCTGCTCGTCACGATAAAATTCGGGCCCAGATGAAATGCAGAAAGTGCGCTCGGGTCAAAACACGCATCCAAATAGACTTCATCAATCAACACCTGCGCGCCGCGGCTCTGCGCGATTTGACCCACCAGGCGCAAAGTGGAATCCGGAGTCCGTGCGCCGCTGGGATTGTGAAGGTTCGTGATTACGACGAGTCGAGTGGCCGCCGTCATGTGACGTTCGATTTCGCGCGGATCCACGTGGAAGCCATCTTCGAAACGTCGTGGGAAGCGGCGGATTTTCGCGCCCAGATATTCCGCGACGGTGAGCAATGGCTCGTAGGTCGGTTCCTCAACTAGAACTTCATCGCCGGGCTCGAGCAGCGCCGCCATCGCCAGATGATTTGCCATTGATGTTCCGTTCGCGGCCACTACGCACTCTGGTTTCACTCCATTTTTTTTCGCCACGCGTTCTTGCAGCGGAGGGTACCCGTAACTGCCTGCCGCGGAAATCTCCAAATCCTCGATCTTTACGGGCAGTTTGGCCAACGGATAGCCGTCGATCCCGCTTGTCGCCAAAGTGAATTTGGCGTGCGAGCGCAGTTTTGCCCATTCCAAATAGGCCGAACGAATTTGTCTCCGCGGGGTGGTCACGTTCCTTTACTCCTCTTCTTTTTTTGTGCGTTCCAGAAAAAATACACCGGTATGCCCGCAAAGAGAATCCCGAATCCGACTGCAGTGTTGTGCGGGTACTCGAAAATTGTGTTGATCACAACCAGCCAGGACGTTAAGACAAAGAGAAAAGTGGTCACGGGGTGCCCAGGGACCCGCGCAAGGCCCTTTTCGGGATTGCGCCCGCCTTCCCTGGCATCACGGCGGCGAAAGGCAAACACGCAAGTAGCCGTCAGGCCGAAAAATAGAAAATCCATCGACACAACGTAGCTCAAAATCTGGTCGTACCGCCCGGAAACCGCGATGATGATCGCCGCGACTCCTTGCAAAGCTATGGCCACAACAGGTACCTGCCGCCGCGGATCGAGCCAGCCCACCGAACGAAAAAACAATCCGTCTTCCGCCATCGCAAAATACACGCGCGGCGCAGTGAGAATCGATTGACTCAAAAATCCCAACGCGGATATGGCGATGCCCACCGCAATCACTACTGCTCCTTTTGGTCCCCACGCTACGCGCATCACGGCGGACGCAGGCGTGGTCGACGCCGCGAGGCCCGCGGGTCCCAGCACGTAAACGCACACAACGTTCACGGAAAGATACAGCAGCACCACTCCAACCACGCCGATTACCAAGGCCCTCGGCAGATTCTTGCGCGACTCGCGCACTTCTTCAGCGACGAAATTCGCCGTCTGCCATCCGCCATAGGCGAAAAGTACCGGCACGAGCGCGGCACCCATTGCAGTCACCAAGTCGAACGATAGTGGCCGGTCGAGCAGCGCAGAACTGGGCGTTGCCGCCCGTCCATTTCGCATCAGGAACCACGCCCCGCAACCTACCAGGGCCGCAATCGCGAAAATCTTCAGCACCATCAGCGTGCTTTGCACCGTGCTACCCACGCGGACGCCGAAGCAATTGATGATTGTCAGCGATCCAAGCGCGAGTGTTGCGATGACTCCCTCACCCAAATGGAATCCTGTGAGTTCGAGGAAATATTTTGCGAAAGTGACGGCAACGGCTGCCATGCCGCCGGTCTGAATTACCAGCAGCAACACCCAGCCATACAGAAATGCGAGCGCCGGATGATAGGCCTCGCGCAAATACGCATACTGCCCGCCGACCCTCGGCATGCGTGCGGCCAACTCCGAGTAAATAAACGCGCCAGCCAGCGCGATCAAGCCGCCGATTACCCACGCGCCAAGAATCAGCGCCGCGGTGTGTAACTGACGCGCCACGACATAGGGATTGATAAAAATCCCGGAGCCGATGATCCCGCCCATGACGATCATCGTGGCGTCGAATAAGCCAAGCCGCGCCGCGAGGCCGGACGGCCCGGTTCGTTTCGCGGACGGCACGCCAGTTTCTCGCGGGGGTCTCATTTACATTTGCCACATCTGGAATTCTGCGACGACTCTATCACCGCTTGCGCCAAAGCTGTGGAATTCAGGGTACAAGGAAACACGCAACACGCAATACGAGGCGAATTCAACGACCCAGGGGGAAGTGACTGAATGAATACGCGGCGGCACAGAATCTTCTTTCCCAGGGCGGAAGCAGGGCATCATCCGCTGGGGGGCATCCATGGCTTGGGAAAAAATGTTTGCTGGCCGGGGCGTGTCTGCTCCGACCAAAGAGGTTACCTCACAGGAAACGGATTCAGCTTCCTCTCCGGCGGAATCGAATGTTCTTGATTCACGGCGCGACGCGCGCAGGAGCAAGCGCGTTTACATCTCCATGCCCGTGATTGTGAAAGGGCAGCACGGCGCGGATACATTCGAGGAGCGGGCTTCCACCGAATCCGTGAACGCTCATGGCTGCCTGATTCGTCTATCCAAAACGGTGGGCCGCGGGCAGAAAATCACGCTGACCAATGTGAAAAGCCAAGAGGCAGTCGAATGCCGCGTGGTTTACATCGGCCAATCCGAGGGCGGCAAAATTCAGGCCGGAATTGAATTCACTCGCCCAGCAGGATACTTCTGGCATATCGCCTTTCCGCCTGACGATTGGAACGCGGCCGACCGCAAGAAGTCCGGGGCAGAAACCCAGCCGATTGGCAAGCGCCCGTAATTCGGACTCGTCATCTTAAACTCGCTTTTTGCCGTCGCGCCGCCCATTCGGCGCACAAACGACACCGGCAATGTCGACGTAACCGAAGCCCAACTGAACCCGCAAGGAAGGCCCGGCTACAAGCTAGGATGTGCGGCTGTACCGTGGTAGGCGTTCGAAGACGGTCGGGGCCGGTCGCATCTCTTTCCCCATTGGATTCGGCCGGATCATCATGTCGACCGCATCTGATCCGCAGCTGCCACAGCGTCCATGGCGGTCCAGGTCTGTTGGAACGCGACAGTCCACGCACCACCAATGCCGTTCAACCCACGTTTGTGCGAGAAGTACGTTTGTGTTTGACATGGCTCCATTGTGGGCAAAAGGCCGAGGAAGGTCGATAGGAGCCAAGTCACTTTTTTCGGGGCAAAAACGCGGTACCGAAGTACTAAAACTCCCTAGGCATTCGCCCTCGTGCTAACTACGTTCTGGGGACATGCCAGTCACTGAAGGTCGCACAAACGGCTTAAGGCGCCACATCAAACATGCCAAGCAACGCTTCCGCGTAAAGGGCGCCCTCGGGCGTATCCTCATGCTTGAAGTACACAAAAACGTCGCCCCGCCCCACAAGCCGCTTTGTTCTTTTCGCTATAGCTTCACGAGCTTTAGTCGAATAGTTTTCCTTGCGCAGTCGCAAGTAAGAAAAATCCGCCGTTTCCGCGGTCGGACTCTTCAGTTTGTCGCTCTCCGCTTCGCAAAGAGCGACGTTTCGACGGCGCAGGGCCGCGAACACTTCCTCGCAAAACCAGGACTCGTGCCGGAACTCAAGCGCAGCCCGCACCGAAGACGGAATCTCCTCGAGGAAATTGGCCAGCAGGTCCAGGTCGCACTTCAAATAGGGAGGTAATTGAAATAATATTGGACCCAGTCGATTTGCCTCGTGTAACAACTTCACTGAATCGATGAATCGAGCCACCCACTCGCCTGTCTCGCGCAGGCGCTTGATATGTGTGATCATTTGGTGCGCCTTGATGGCGAACTTAAATTCCTCAGGCGTTGCGGAAATCCAGCGCGACAGCAGGCTTTCGGCGGGAAAGCGTCGAAATGTGTAATTCACTTCGACGGAATTCAAGCGGGTCGAGTAATAACTCAAGAATTTTGCCGAAGCGAGCTTGGCCGGATAGAATCGGGGTTTCCAGCTCGGGTAGGACCACCCCGACGTCCCTGCATAAACCTTCGCCATCAGGCCAACAGTTTAGCCGGATTCGGCCGTGTTACAAACTACCCGCCATTCGGATTTGACTTTCAAAAGTTTGCGACATGAGGTTTTCTTTGTCGCGCTCCACTTTCGCTGCCGCAGTCAAGATTAAGAACGGAAGCGTCCGGCGGAGCGGTATTGCTCGTAAACGCTTTCGAGGAATTTTTCCGTGTGCGGCCATCCCGAAACGCGAGCATCCACTTTTTCGCCGATGCGTACAGAGATTCTTGCGGCCATGGAACTCCGCAGCGCGGGGTCAAAACTATCGCGCCGATGGAGGAATGTTTCAATCAGGTGCAGTTCGTCCAGGGTGATCCGGGAAGTATCGTAGGCCGGCCCTGAGGTTTCGGATTTTATTTCGAGGAAAGGTCGGGCTTCCTGAATCGCTTTTTCGTGAACTACAACCGTACCCGCAACATAGTCGCCTAGGCGCTTGTTTTCTTTGCTGAAAAGAATGCTGATTACGCCAACTGCATACATTCCTGGCAACTCATCGACGATCCGCAGCAAGTTTCGCGCAATAGAATCGTAAGCGCTGATTGGGCGCCCGTCATCCTTTATAACGCGGATTTGGGCGTAACGTTTACCCGGCGTTTGCCCGTTCCAGATCGCCTCAAAGAATGCAAAATAGCCAGAGTTCAGCAGAAACAAGACTATCACCACGCCCGCAATCATCCATTGCGGACCCAGCACCGTGGCCCATCGAACGGCCGGAAGAAGAAGCGCAACAATTGCGAAAACAATGCATGCGACGACGAATTGAATGCCCATATCCCCAACCATCGCGAGGAACCTGCTGCCTACTCCGGCAAGCGGGAATTCGAGAAAGGTTTGCTCCGGCGTCTCAATGGTAAGATTATCGGCAGAGGACGTCATTGATCTCCACTCAGTGGCTGGAAAAGCGACGCCCGCACTGGGCTCGGCTCGAGTATCTCGTCGGCACAAAGGCCCGCCGGAGTATCTCTGCCCTGACGTCGAGCGAACTGCAGGAGTTGGCTTTATTATACCGGCAGACTGCCTCGGACCTTTCCACGGTTCGCGAGGATGTGACCAGCACGCAACTAACGATTTACCTCAATCAGTTGATGGGCCGCGCCCACAATCTTATTTACATGGGCCGCCGCGCAAGACCGAAGGGAATCTGGACCTTTTATAAATGCAGGTATCCCGCGATCTTTCGCGAAACTCTGCCCGACACGCTCACAGCATTCATAATTTTTCTGGCTGCCGGCGTGACGGCATTTCTGGTCGCGATGGCCGATCCATCGTTTGCAAGATATCTGCTCGGTGGTCACATGATCGATACGATCGAGCATCATAAGATGTGGACACAATCGATTGTCACCGTGAAGCCCCTGGCGTCAAGCGCCATTCTCACCAACAACCTCACGGTGGCGTTCTCCACCTTCGCGCTCGGAATTACGGCCGGAATCGGCACGGTTTGGATGATGTTGCTCAATGGGTTGCTGATCGGCGTGGTTGGCGAAGCGTGTTGGAGAGAAGGCATGAGCCTGCAACTCTGGAGCTTTGTGGCTGCTCACGGTGTGCTTGAACTCCCTGCTATTTTCATTGCGGGCGGGGCGGGTTTGGGGATCGCGCGGGGTCTGCTGTTCCCGGGGAGATTACCCCGGCGGGCATCGCTGGCGAAAGCGGGAGCACGCAGCGTCAGGCTGGTGCTGGGCACCATTCCCATGCTGCTGATTGCCGGCTTCATCGAGGGATTTGTCTCCCCGTCGAGCTTGCCCGCGCTCGTCAAATTCCTGCTGGCCGCAGCACTCGGGACGCTGCTCGTCCTTTATCTTTCGTCCAAAACGCCAGCAGCAGAGACCGCCGCGACCGACGCACTGGCCAAAGCCTGACCACCCGTTCATATCGCGCCGCGCTCTTTTGCGAGTAAATACTGGTTCACGACGGCGGAGGACACCTTCGCCGGCTCAATTTCGAGCGTAAGGGCACCGCACTGGCGGAGCGTCCGCAGAAGAACGTCGCGGCGATGCACAATCTCTTGTGCAGCAACGTAGTGATACATTTCCGGCTCGTTTTCTGGTCGCAATTCGAGCAACTGGCGGAGTTCCGGCTGGCTGATGACGGTCAACAGCACCAGGTGACGGCGCGCGAGCCGCGAGGCGCTCTCAATCACATCAGGTATTGTGGCGGTTTCGGCCAGATCGGTGAACCAAACCACCAGACTGCGCCGCTTCTGCATGGAAAGCAGAGCCTCCGCGGCGCGCGCGTGATCGGCTTCGAATTCTTCCGCGTGAACCTGCGCGAGGCCCTCGATCAGCGAGCGTACATGCGTGGGGCCGCGGCCAGCAGGCAGCCGTAGTTGCACCCGCCGCCCGTAAGTCAGCAGCGCGACACGATCCCCTGAATATAGGGCGACTTGCGCCAGAGCGAGCGCGGCGCCGACTGCATAATCGAGCTTGCTCAACCCGCGAACGCGGGCACGCAACAATCGGCCCGTGTCGAGCACCAGCCATACAGTTTGACTCCGCTCGAATTGGTGTGTCTTCGTGATTAATTTGCCCCGGCGCGCCGCCGCGCTCCAGCATATGTTCCGCCACTCATCTCCTTCACGATATTCACGCAGGCTTTCGAATTCGCGCCCCTGGCCGCGCAAATGTTTGTGGCGAGCTTGCAGAGCCACCTGACGGCTCCGAATCAAATAAATTGTGTCGCGCTTGGACTCATCTATATTCGGATAAATTCGGACCGCTTGGTCGAGCGCGGCTGCGGCCCATCGTTCCGCGATACCCCACGAGCTCTGGCATCTCAGAAAAACATGTCCCACGCGCGCATCCCCGCGCTCGCGCGGGCGCACCCGATACGTAGCGCTCGCGGTCTCGCCGGCCGGTATGAAAATTTCTATTTCCGGAGCCTCATCACAGAAGGATTGCGGGATATCATCCAATACTTCGGCAAAAATGGAAGATTTGCCGCCATTCTGAATTTCGAGCTTGACGTCTGTCTCCATCGAAAGTTGTATGGACGCGGTCCAAATTCTTCGCACTTCAAGCTGTTCAGTTTTCGGAATATTCGCCAGATCCCAAAACCAAAGAAGGACCACGGCAATGTCCCATAAGAACATTGCGGCGATATATCGTCGGTCCGACCACGCGGGTCCGAGCCATATGAGCCCGATAAGCAGCAGAAGAAAAAAGCGTCTTCCAAACGCGAAGGGAATATGTGATGAAGGCCTTGCCCGCGCGCGCGCCGTCGGCGGAATCAGATGCCCGGGCTCGTTCATTTGGGAACTTCGACCGCGTTAGCGACTTCCCGAATCACTTGGTCAGCGGTAATTCCCTCAAGGTCGGCTTCCGGTTTCAGAATTATCCGGTGGCGCAGAACGGGACGTGCCGCAGCCTTCACATCGTCCGGGATCAGGTAGTCCCGACCGTCCGTTGCGGCAATGGCCTTTGCGACAAGCATAAGATTCACGGCGGCGCGAGGACTGGCGCCCAAACTCACCGCCGGCCAGCTCCGAGTGCGGGCTACCAGAGTGACGATATAGCGAAACAGCGCAGGCTCCACGCGCACCTGTAAAATCTCATCCCGGACGGCTTGCAGCGTTTCCGGTTGCACGGTTCGCAAGCCGGCATTTTCGAGTTGACGAGGGTCAAAACCTTTTTGGAAGTTTTCCAGCAGTCGGATTTCTTGCTCGGCGTCGGGATAGCCAACACGCACCTTCACAAGGAACCGGTCGAGTTGCGCTTCCGGCAGCGGATACGTACCTTCAAATTCGATGGGATTTTGAGTCGCAAACACGGAAAAAAATTGCGAGAGGACGTGACGCGTCCCGTCAATCGTCACCTGTCGCTCTTCCATTGCTTCGAGCAATGCGGACTGCGTCCGCGGCGGAGTGCGATTAATTTCGTCGACCAGGAGCAGATCGGTGAAGATGGGGCCGGGGTGAAGGGTGAAAGAGCTGGATGCCAGGTTGAAAACATTCGCTCCCAAAATGTCCGCGGGCATCAAGTCTGGCGTGCACTGTACGCGCCGAAATTTCAAATCAAAAATATGCGCCAGCGTCTTGACCGCCAGCGTCTTTGCCAAGCCGGGAACGCCTTCGAGCAGTGCATGGCCGCCGACTAGAAGCACCAGCAACAATTGATCCAGGGCGTCTTCTTGTCCCACGATCACTTTCGCGAATTCTCCATGGACGTAGGAAGCGAGCTCATTCGCTTTATTCATTCTGTTTGCCTTTCCCTTGTGTTGACTGCTTCACTTCCAAGCGCGCTGAGTAATCATGTAGTTGCTGCACCAGTTGAACCGGCGCTTCGATATGCGAATCCTCGGCGTGCGAGTTCTCATCCTTGCTCGCAAGCTCGCATTGCGTGAGCGTATGCAACAGAGGTGCTTCTTCCCATCGCAGGCTTTCGCTTGCGCTCTTTGCCAAATCTGACACAGACGCATTCACAGGGAGCCCAAGTTTACGCGTCAAGATAAACCGGAAGCGCTGATATGCAATTCCAATCGCAGCGGATGCCACGTGCGCCGACGCATACAAATCGCCCAATGTGTCGACGAATTCCAGCGGAGAAAGCCGGGACTGCGTTACGGGGGGGCGAATCGGCCCCAATCGCCGCGAATAGGTGAACAGTATGGCCAGGAAGACCAAGGCGAGTTGCCCTACCCCCCAAAATACCGGCGTATGCACAAGAAACACTAGAAGAGATCCGCGCACGCCGTGAAAGTATTCGTCCCAGAGAACGTGGACGCGGCCGGGTGCCCCGATGCAGTTTAGAAAAAATACCAGATTTCCCGAATCACGGATGCTTCCATTCGTAAGGGGAGTCGGAGCTGCCCACCAAATAATCTGACCTTTCCCAAATCGGTAGCTTACGACCGCGGCAGTTTCGTCATTGCCGTAAAGGACGATCTGCCTGGGCGGCACCGGGACCCAATTTTCCGGCGCTGTCATCGTGATTTGGGGCGCTCCGCGCACGATTGGCGACGGCACGAGAGCATGGAAGGATTTTTTATCTTCAAATGTATCGCCTTGTTCAAATTTGGAAGCTTCGGGCAGGAATTCGCTCGCCGAAGCGCCCGTTGCCACCACTCGCCCTCCGTTCTGCACGAATTCGCTGATGGCGAAGCGTTCTTCTTCCGACGGAGCCTGCGCCGGTTCCGCGAGAATCAGAACCTCGTTCGACGCGTTGAGCGGTAAGTCCGTGGGGGAACGTTCCCAGCGGGAAACGTCATAGCCGAGTTCCTGGAGCAGCAGAAACGCGCCTTTAGCGCCGTCCCACGAGGGTGAGTAACTCGACGGAATCGAGGACGCTCCGGTGATCTGCGGCGGAGAAATTATCGTCGAGACGACGACTAGAACGACGAATAGAACGCCGACGCCGATCAGGAGTTTGCGGTCGTTGCGGTCGAGGCCGTAAGGCATCCAAATTTCTCCAGTTGGGCTCTTGCTCCAGACCAATCTGATGACGAAGCTGGCCGATCGCCATACCAGATCAACTCGAAATGGCCGGTCAAATCTCGAAGCGTGCTTTGCTCATTCGGATGTGAATCGAGCAGCCGTAGTGATTCTCTCGGCGTGCGGGACCGATCGCGCGCCAGCAATTTCAGATCTTCAAGCCTGGCAATTGCAGCCCAATAGGCACAGTGAACAGCTTCCCGGTATTCGCCATGTTCAGCTGCGGCGAGCGCGTCGCGTACCCACACACGCGCGTCGCTTGGCGCGGACGGGTGAAAGGACGGCATTTCGTTCATCCGCGCATGCCTTGAAAGCTTGCGGAACACCCAATACGCAATCGCCAAAAAGGCGAGCAGAATTACACTCCACGCGAAAAGATCCCCCGTCTTAGCGCTCACGTGCAACTTCTGAAATAGGCGAACGAGCTGTCTGTCGATCCAGCGCGCGATTCGAGCTTCCCATAATTGCAAAGCACTGGGACCCTTCAAACCCTCAAATTCCCGTCGCTGGAAAACTTTGTTCAAATGGGCGCGGGCCAGGGACATTGGCGCTTCGCCCGATGGCCTCTCCAGTTCGGCTGCTGACTGGCCCATCTCCGTGAGTCGAAATTCGATATCTCGCACCAGCGTGCTCGCGTTCTTCGGGCGTGTCTGTAAGTCTGCGAGCGCGGAATCAAGCCATTCGGTCGGGACGCGGAATTCCGTATCTCTGGTGTCGACGGTCCAATCCCGAGGCAACGATTTCCTGAACCGGGAAATTTCGGGGGGTTGATTCTTAATCAGCTCGATCAGGCTTGAGTCCCGCTCGAGTTCCGCCTCATACGCTTTCAGATCGAGTTTGGTGGTTTCATTCTCAGGCTGAGCATTGTGGGCCCGAAGTAGCGGTGACCCCGCCAGAAAGAACAGCATGCAAGCCCAAACGGAAACAATAAGCCTTCTAGAAGCCGCTTTATTTGTATGTCGTCGCACTTTGAACTAGGCGGGCAACACAGTACCCGCCGCTGTCCCACTCGGACTTGGGCCCGGCCCCAGCGCCCCCATAAGATGCTCCAGGTCAAAGGCCTCCTTACGCACCCGCAGGTTGTAATACATCAAAGAGAAGGCGATCGCCCCAACCGGGGCTACCAGCACTTGCGATATAAAGCCGGTTACGTATTGCAGCATGACCAAGCCAAAAGGTAATACATGAGGTCGCGGTGTTGCCGCCATCAGCGTAAAGGGCAATTGGAGAATCACACCCGCTATGATGGCGAGGACCCAGGTCAGCACAAAAATCAAAAAGATTTGCATGGCGAAACCCTTGGTGAGCTCCATGCTACGGCTGATCGCGGTACTCGGGCCTTTATCTTCGAGCATCGCGGCCGGAACTGCTACGCCCACCCGGCATGCGAACATGATTCCCGGGATGATCAGCAATATAAATCCGACGCCCACCAGTAAACCCGTCAGAAAAATCACGCCCATCACTTGGAAGATGTGTCCGCGAACTTGCCCGAAGGATCCGCGAATGCTTGCTCTTCTTCCCAAATAAAGATCGGAAACTGCAAAAATCGTCGCCGCTTGTCCTATGCTTGAGAGGATTAACGCCAAGATAATCACCAGCAGCCCCCCGCCTATGGTGGCTGCGATCATAGTTGGAGAAATTGGTGCCGGGGCATGAGATGCGCCAATCCTGGCGACTTGTGCGCGAGTCAACCAGCCGATTGAAACGTTAAAGATGAACAGCACGAAAAATGGCAGCGACATAATTCCAGCAAACAGCCAGAACTCGCTCTTGTACAACCGGAATGTACGGTCGAGAACTTCACCGATGGTCATCGGGCGCAGATCAGCATTCGCCATGAAAGCCTCCCAAGCTCAGGGTGAAGTTCAGCGGATATAAACATAGCTTAACTGAGAACGCAAGTGACGCGGGCGAGCACAGCACCTCGTGAGGCGAAACAGGCAACGCGATAGGCCGCTACGGATCGCAAGCAAACCGCAGCCTAAAAGTACAGACGAACGAAGCCATACTGAAGACATTTTTCGAGGGCGCGCGTCTTGCGGATCACAAACGTAGCCGCGACCGGGCAGGCAAATCTAAAGGAAATTTCGGATTTACACGCCCCGTTCTTGCGTCGTACGCTTCTCCTACCCTCGACTCAACGAATTTGCCCATCCTTCTCAGCCGCCGCACGCTCGCTCTGTCTGGCCGCAACGCTGGAAGCATTTACTATTCGGCGAGACGACCCATGGCCGGACGATGGGGCAGACGAAGAGGCCAGCTGAAGGTGCGGCGGCTCGACGCTGCACTTACGGCTCAATCGCGGCGGTCACGTGATTCTGCTTCAGCGTCGCGTTGAACGCATGCGTTTCGCTCCCGACGAACTGTTTAAACTCCGCCTGAATCTCCGCGAGCTGTTGCTTGAATCCATCGTTCACGGCGATTTGTTGCGCCGTGGGCGCCAGATCACCGCCGCCGCTTCCGCTTCCGGGCATGCCCACCATCGGCCCCACCATCCAACTGATGCGCTCATAGAGCTGCACGGGATTGCGGAATGCGTCTTCGCTGCGGCCAGTGTTGTGAACGTCAATCAGCTTGCCTTCGAGCGCAACAACCTTGATCTCGAAATCCTTGGCGGCCTGTACCGCAGTTGCATGTTTCTCGGCATCCGCGCTGAGCACGGTTTCAAGATCCTCCACCTGCCTCCGCGTCCATTCCAGATGATTGATCATGTCCGCGGCTTCGTTCTCCTCGCCCAGCACTTCGCGGGCAAACTGCACTTGCGCGCGGATCGATTGTTCCGTGCCCGGCGAATGCGGATCAGGCAGCACCGTAAGTTGCGCGGACCCTTCGCTCTCGCCTGCTCTAACGTGGACACTATAATTTCCAGGCGGCACGACCGGTCCTGCGGGCGGTATTCGCGTACCGTACGCGGCGTAATTGTGGTGCGGCTCAGCCCACGGCGCGTCGAACGGCGTCGTCTGCATCTTTACGGGCGAGCCCGGTTCGTACCGCAGGTCCCACCACACGCGATTCAGCCCGGCGTGTCCTTCCACTTTGAGCGTGCGGATGGTCTCATTGTTTGCGCTCGTAAGCGTGAGTTCCACTTCGTGCGCGGGCGCCTTAAGCCAAAAGTTGATGTCCGCGCCGTAGGGAGGATTTTCTCCACTCACGTGCCCGCTTACATCGGACTCGCGACCGTCGTTGGTGCTCCGGAAGCGATATGCTGGCCGCGGTTTGAACAACTGAAAGTCCTTCGACTGAGCGCTGTCCCATTCGCGAAGCGGAGTAATGTCGTCCAGAATCCACACTCCGCGTCCGTACGTCGAGATGACCAGATCGTTGAATGTCCGCTGTATTTGCAACCAGTACACCGGCGCGGGCGGCAAATTGTTCCGCAGACGGGTCCAGTGAGCGCCATCGTCCCACGTCACGTACAGAGCGTTGTCCGTTCCTAGGAACAACATGCCTTTGCGTACGGGATCTTCGATAATGATGTGCGCGCTGCTGTTCATTCCCTTGGGGACGCTCGCGGTGATCAGTTTCCAGCTTGCACCATAGTCGGTTGTCTTGTATGCGCGAGCGTCGTAGATTCCCACGTGCTGCAGATTCACGGTGATGTACGCCGTGCCAGCGTCGAAGTGCGAAGGCTCGACGTTCCACACGGTTCCCCAGGCGGGAAGATCCGGAATGTTCTTGGTTACGTTTGTCCAGTGCCCGCCGCCATCCTGCGTCACGTTCACCTGGCCGTCATCGCTTCCGGTCCAGATGACACCCGCTTTCACAGGTGATTCGGCGATCGAATAAATTGTCGCGCCGTCATACGTCACGAGGTCGTCCGACGTAATCCCGCCCGAGTTCTGCTCGTGCTCCTTGTTGTTCGCCGTGAGGTCGGGACTGATCACCTTCCATGACTGGCCACCGTCGGTGGTCATGAACACGACTTGCGCGCCGACGTAGACGCGGTTGTGGTCGTGGGGCGAAATGGCGATCGGCGTTACCCAATCCCAACGATATTTCATATTCGCCGGAGCCCAGCCGTAGCTGGTGATGGGCCACGCGGATACATCTCGCGCCATGCCGTTCCGCATATCGATCCGGTCGATGCGGCCATTGTCGCAGCCGGACCACACAATGTTCGAATCCACTGGGTCGGGAACCGCGAATCCGTCCTCGCATCCGCCCGCGCCCTGCCAGTAGCCCAGCGAGATTCGGCCGGGGCCGCCGAAGCCAGCCGAGAGCGTCCGGCTCGGTCCGCGAAATGATGACTTGTCCTGAATATTGCCCATCACGTTGTAGGGAATCGCATTGTCCGCAGCTACGTGATACGTCTGCGAAATCGGCAGCAGAAACCGTTGATACGTTGCGCCGCGATTGTTGCTGATGCTCACTCCTGCGTCGTTCGCCACCAGTATGCGGTTTGCATTCGTGGGATCGATCCAGATGTCGTGATTGTCGCCACCTGCCGATGCCAAACCCGCTGCCGCCGGAGGACCACTCGCCTCTGCCGGGCCAGCGCCCGGGCCACGGCCCCCTGGCTGAAACACGGTGTTGCCGCCGTCGCGCGACATGCTGAATGCGACCGAAGGAAAGTAGAGCAAGTTCTGATCATCCGGCGAAACCGCAAACCGCGTGTAGTACGGAGAGCGCTCCGTCGTTACGTGGGACTGATTGACAAGCGTCCATGTATGGCCGCGGTCATCGGAGCGATACAGACCCGGCGTGGTGTCCTGCAGCAGGGCGTAAACGCGACTGGGATTGCTCGCGGCTACAGCCACGGCCACTTTCCCAATCGGATGGTCCGCGGCAGGCAGTCCATGGCCGCTGATTTTGCTCCAACTATTTCCGCCGTCGCGGCTTACGTAGACGCCGCTTCCCGTTCCGCCGCTATCCAAATTCCAGCGGTGAATTTCCACCTGCCACATTCCGGCGTAAATTGTGTTGGAGTCGCTCGGGTCCATCGCCATTTCCGAACAACCCGTGTTGTCGTTCACGTACAAGACTTGCTGCCAGGTTTTCCCTCCGTCGCTCGTGCGAAAGATTCCGCGCTCGTGTTGCGGGCGAAACGCCTGACCGACGGCGCAAACGAATGCGACATTCGCGTCGTGCGGGTCCACGATGATGCGCGCAATGTGTCCTGTCTGCTCAAGGCCCATGTGCTGCCAGCTCCGGCCTGCGTCAGTCGATTTGTAAACTCCGTCTCCCATCGAGTAGTAAGGACGAATCAGCCACGGCTCTCCCGTGCCCGCCCAGATCACATCGTGAGCGGAAGGTGCCATCGCCAGCGCTCCTATCGCCGACACGTTTTCGTGGTCAAACACTGGCGTCCAGTTGGTGCCGGCGTCGGACGTTTTCCAAATGCCGCCGTCCGCGGCGCCGATGTAAACCACGTTCGGATTTCCCGGCTCGCCGAGAATGGAAGCGACACGATTTCCTTCCGGTCCCAGCGCGCGGAAATGCAGCGCACCAAGCCCATTCGCGCCACCTCTCTTTTCATCTTGCCCGCCCCGGCGTCCTTGGGCGATGCCGTGCGCCGGCCACATCAGGCCAATCATCGCGATCAGTATTGCAAGGATCATTCCGCCGCTCAGATTTCTCCGCGACCACGTATTGCGCGTCATCTTTGCCTCCCGGCTCGCTGGAATTCGCCGCTAAACTATCGCTAGTAATGCACAAAGTGCAAGTCCAATGCTTGAGCCCCGGGAGCCCCTCAAGGCGAGACGATCGCGGTATGATTATGTCGATTTCATCTCTGGTTCTGGCGAGCGCTTCATCCTCATGTTCGCAGATCTTTTGGCTTGTCATCGCGAACCCGGTCGCCCGCTCTTGGCGAACGACGGTGAGGGACCTGTTTTTTTTTCATGCGGCAAGATGAGCCGCACGTACTACGTTTACATTCTGGCCAGTCGTTCGCGAAACCTCTACACGGGTGCGACAATTGACCTTCAACGCCGAATGATCGAACACCGCGGTCGACTCGTTCCCGGATTCACCAGCCAGTACAGGATTTTTCGACTGGTCCACTTCGAGACCTTCAGCGACATTCGGCTCGCAATCGCACGCGAGAAGAAAATCAAAGGCTGGCGCCGAGAGAAAAGGACCTGGCTGATAGAGTGTGACAATTCAACGTGGGAGGACCTTGGTGAGAAACTCCTGAATGGATTTTAGCTACGAGCGAGAAACCTTCAGAGCGAGCAGGAACAGCCGATCCCTCACCCCCGTTCACCCAAAACCGGGCGACCGGGTTCGGATGACAGCCAAAACGTCGCACCCGGCGCCTCCCCAAACACCACAGCCGCGTCACCTAGCGCCACGCACGACGTCGTGCTAGCCTTTTTTAGGGCAAAATTCGGTGATGCGAGCGCCGTACAACATGCCAAAAGGCACCCGGAAGCCGCCAAAAACTCGCCGAAAACGCCGAACCTTGAGCAGTGATGAAGTGCACCGTCCCGCGAGCGCAACAACTGTAGAACGTGCCACTTCCATTTTCTTGAGAGGTAATGAGTTTCGTTTGCAGGGCGCACTTTTCCAGCACATTTTTCTGCGTGTGCATTTGCAGCTCGGCAAACGATTCCTAGCGGGAGAGGCGTTGGCGGACCTGATCGCTCAGGGCTTTGCCGTCCACCGTCTTGCCTTCCAGGCGCGCGCGCGCGGCTTTAATCACGGCGCCCATTTGTTTCAGCGAGTCGCCTCCGGTGTCCGCGATCGCGTCTTCAATGGCCGCGGCCATCTCGGCGTCGGTGGGAGCCGCCGGCAAATAGGTTTCGATGATCTTGATTTCTTGCGCCTCTTTCGCGGCC
>DATLSS010000081.1:0-13773 GCA_035534035.1 Candidatus Acidiferrales bacterium
GGGCCAGCGCTGCTTTCCTCATCGATAATTCTCCTTTGCGGGACTTCCCTGTTTACTACGCGCGCGCGGAAAAATAAGGTTCCCGCACACTCGTTGCGGAGAAGCAGATAAACGGGAGCCATCCCATTTGAAAATGAACCGACGAGTATATCTCTCGTCCCCAGTCCTGTCCACGGCGGGACAACTCTCCGGCTCTCCGGTGCGGAGGTTGGCAAGATCTGGACGGTCTGCACCGAAGCATTGATGGAATTTGGCCAAAATTGCCGTCAACAACTCCACCTATGCCCTTGAAAGATCCAAACGGCTCGCTGCTTTTTCTTTCAGAAACCCTGTGCTAGACTGTCGCAGCAAGGGCACACATTCGGCTTCTGCCAGTTTCTTCTGCGAGGCATTCCGTATGTCCGGACATTCGAAGTGGGCAACCATCAAGCACAAGAAGGCCGCGACCGACGCGCGCCGCGGCAAGGCTTTCACTAAGATCATTCGCGAGATCATGATTGCCGCGCGCTCCGGCGGCGCGGATCCGAATACGAATCCTCGTCTTCGTACCGCCATCCTGGCTGCGAAAAATGAGAACATGCCCAACGATAATATCGAGCGCGCCATCCTGCGCGGCACGGGCCAAATGGAGGGCGAGGTTCTCGAGGAAGTCACGTTTGAAGGCTACGGCCCTGGCGGCGTGGGAATGCTGGTGCAGGTGGTTTCCAGCAACCGCAACCGTATCGTCAGTGAAATTCGTCACCTGATGGCCAAGCACGGCGGCAACATGGCGGAAACGGGCGCGGTGGGCTGGATGTTCCACCGCAAAGGCGACATCACCGTGGCAAAGGAAGCCGCCGACGAGGAAAAGATGATGGGCATAGTCCTCGATGCGGGCGCGGAAGACCTCAGGGACGACGGCTCTTTTTGGGAGGTCGTGACTCCGCCGGAAGCTTTCGACAAAGTTCGCGACGCTCTAATCGCGGCAGGGATCAACCCCGCGGCTGCCGAAATCGCGTGGGTTCCACAGAATTACGTGAAGCTCACGGGCGCGCAAGCGCAGCAAATGTTAAAAATGGTCGAGGCGCTCGAAGAGCACGACGACATTCAGCACGTCTACGCTAACTTCGACATCGACGAAAACGAAATCCAGGCGGCCGTCGCCAGCTAGTTCCTCGGTCCGTGTATTGTCCTTCGCGTTGCGCTTGCCGAAAAAGTGCTACCCCTGAATTTTCTTCTGCGCGTAGACTGAACCACGTCATGGCGCCGCCAGCGGATGGTCATGACATCACCATGCCTGCAAACGGTTCAGTCGCGCGCAAAACGCTACGCGTCCTCGGCCTCGATCCGGCGCTGGCCGGCGCCACCGGCTATGGAGTCGTCGAGCTCGACGGTCAGGCGGCGCGCATGCTGCGCTTCGGCGCGTTGCGTTTTCCGGCGCGTGCCAACTTCCCTGAACGTCTTCGCGAAATACATCAAATGGTCGCGCAACTCGTCGAGGAATTTGCTCCCGACGCTATTGCGGTGGAATCTGTCTTTGCGGCGCTCAACATGCGCACAGCCCTGAGACTTGCCGAAGTTCGCGGCGTGATTTTGCTGGCGGCCGCGCAGGCGGACATCCCCGCGCACAGCTACTCCCCACGGGAAGTAAAGGCCAGCGTCACGGGCTTCGGCGGCGCTTCGAAGCTGCAAATGCAACAGATGATCAAGGCGCAACTTGGACTTTGTGAGCAGCCCGAACCAGCGGACGCCGCTGACGCGCTAGCTGTCGCGCTGTGCCATGCACATTTTGCGCGCGCCGCCGAGCGTCTGGAACGCAACATGGTTCTCAATCCGGCGCCTGGCATATCCCGCGCTCGTTCGCGCAGCCATTTTTCGGCGGCGCGCATCCCAATCCAACGATGAAATCCCGTGGCTCGAAGTTAGTGTGCTTCGCCGTTCTCCTGCTCTCGTGTGTTCCATCAAGTTTCGCTCAATCGCCGGCCTCGGAGGCCTCGCCCGGCGACGGCCAAGGCGCGACTCTCACCTTTCGCAAAATCTTCAAATCCAGCTATCCCGAATTTGCGGAAATTAAAGTCAACGAGGACGGTTCGGGCACCTACGACATTCGCCAGCTCGACGACACGTCAAGCCCTCAACCGATGCAAATCGGTCCAGCGCTCGCGCACAAAATGTTCGAACTCGCCGCCGAATTGCACAATTTCAACGGAATCGATCTCGATGTTCACCGGCGCATCGCCGACCTGGGCCAGAAAACTTTCGGCTATCAAAAAGGCTCGGAGAAGTTCCAGGTGACTTTCAACTACACCTTGAACAGCGCAGCCAACCAGCTTCTGGCTATTTTCGACGGCCTGCAGCGGCAGGAACTTGATTTGAGCGATTTGGTGCGCACCATGCATTACGATCATTTGGGCGTGAATGACGTGATTACACGCGTACAACAGGACGTGAAAAACAAACTTCTTCCCGAGCCGGAGGCCCTGCTCCCCACGCTGGACCAAGTGGCGGCTAACGAAGAATTGGTTGATATTGCCCGCCAGCGCGCCCGCGCCATCGCCGAACAAATCCGCAGCCATCAGTAACCGATTCTCTTGCATGTATCGCTTCGCATCCGGTCGACGGACCGGACCACACAACTGCGCGTCGGGGGCGGCCCGTTCGGCGAATTTGCTTGACCGGGCTTCGCCAAAGCGCGAGCATACTAGCAACATCTGTGCATCCTTTGGTGAGGTTGCACGCTTAGTGTCTCGAATACCCCAAAAGGGGGTGCTTTATGCGCCGCTCCGGTATTAGCCTTCTTGCCCTCAGTTTTGCAGTTCTCAGCGGGGTTACTGTCGCCAGACCGGCGCAACCCTCTGGCTTAAGCTATGCGCGCATTGTGCGCTTGAGCCTTGTCGCGGGCGACGTCCAGGTGACGCACCCGGGCCATTCTGGCTGGGAGGCTGGAGCGCCGAACATGCCCATCACGCAGGGCGTTACCATTGGAACCAACGCCGGACGAGCGGAAGTGCAATTCGAGGATGGCAGTACCGCCTGGATTGCCGAGAACACGCTCGTGCAATTTAGTGAGTTGGCCCTTTCCGACGGTGGCCGCATCACCAAACTGACCCTCGCTCAAGGCACCGTCACCATTTACGCCGATCTCAAGCGTGCTGACGTATTTACGCTCGCAGTTGGACAGCAGCGGATCGTGATCCCGAAGCGCTCGCTGTTCCGGGTGGACGCCTTTCACGATGGCGCTTCCATCAGCATCCTGCAGGGCCAATTGCAAGTGACCGGGTCCGCCGGCGCGCAAACCCTGGTGAAAGGCCTGACGCTCGCCTACAAATCCAAGGTCGAGACCGGTGCGATTCGGCCGAATCCAAAGCCGGATGCATGGGACCGCTGGGTCAGCAATCGCGAACAGTCCATGCAGGTGGAAACGGCGCAGTCGCTTTCCTACGCGAATGCGCCATTCAGTTACGGGATGAGCGATCTTTCCGTCTATGGCGGCTGGAATTATTTCGCGGGCTATGGCTATGGCTGGCAGCCGTTCGGCATGGGCGCTGGCTGGGCGCCATTCTCGATGGGTGAATGGGATTCTTACCCCGGGCTCGGCTGGACGTGGATTAGCGCGGAACCGTGGGGCTGGGTTCCCTATCACTTCGGCAATTGGGAGTTTTCGCCCGTTTATGGCTGGATGTGGTTTCCGGACAATTTCGGCTTCTGGGATCCCGCGCCGGTAAATTGGTACGGCTACGGAAATCAGGTGGCATGGTCGCCGCGCACAGGCGTCGGCGGCAAGATGCCGACGGCGCCGCGCATTTTGATTGTGAGCCGCTCGAAATCCATTGGCCAAACCAGCTCCGTTCTCATCGTTACGAGACGGGGCGCCGGCAGCCGTTCGTTTCAAGCGCTGCCCGGTGGCCCGCTTGAAAACGGCAAAGTTCCCCGCTTCGGTGGTGCGGCTCTAGCCGCGAATCGCAACGCATCCCCGCAAACACCGAAGGCATTTGTTCCCACGGCTCCAAGTTTGGCGCATCTGCAAAGGTCGCTTGCCACCAGCAGCAATATACCTGCGATGAGAATGAATACGCGTTTGCCGGCCGCTCCCGCACCGCAGATGTTCAGAGCCGAAAACGCCATGCGCATACCCACCGCCGTTCCTCACCGGCCTGCGCCGATGTATATTCCGCGGGAATCAGCGCCAATGGGAATGAATTCACCGTCAGGCTTTGACGCGCGGAGTTCCTCCGGTCCGGCATTTTCCGCGCCGAGAATGTCAGGCCCACCAATGGGAGGAACTGCCGCCCCAGCGCCAGCAGCGCATGCAGTCAGTGCCGGCAGGCCGCACTAGAAGCTCGGAAGCTCCGGTGAACATGTAGCGTGTGCGTTTGAACCGGATCGACCTGCGGTCGAAGGTGCCGCGTCTCCGTTTCCCGCCATACCATTGAGCTCGAAGCTTGATGAGTTTATTCTGGCAACCGCGCTTTACTCTTCTTGCACAAGCAGGCTGATCAGGAAATCAAATGCGCGCTCGGCCACAGACCGTTTTCTCCACTGCTCGTACGTGAAACGTTTGCTCTGCTCGAGATCGCTTTCGAAATCCTGCACTAGCCTCGCGGCGAATTTTTCGTTCAACACTGCGATGTTGACCTCGTCGTTGAGTCCGAAGGAGCGATGGTCGAAATTGGCCGAGCCTACCACAGACCAGGAATCGTCAATTGTCATGACCTTGGCGTGAATCATGGACGGTTCGTAATCGTGAATTTCGACTCCGTTTTTCAGAAGCGAACCTTGCATCGAGTGGCTCAAGTGCCGGACGAACGCGTGGTCAATGCGTCGCCCGGCAGTGAGCACACGAACGCGGACGCCGCGTTCCTGTACGGCGCGGATCATCGCGCGGCGCGCGGCTTTGTCTGGCAGGAAATAGGGGGTGGTGACGTCAATCGTGCGATGCGCCGATTCCAGCAAAATCTGGAATAAGATGCGCGCACGCGTTTGGCCGCTGTGTGGAGTGCTGTTTACTACCAGGGCTGTAGCATCGCCCTTGTGTTCCGCCGCGGGAAACTGATTCACACCCGTCAGGATGTCCCCGGAAGATTCGAGCCAATTTTCCGCGAAGACCGCCTGAATAGCGCCCACCGCTGAGCCTTCCACCTGAAACATGGTGTCTCTCCATGCGGGTGCGTTTTTCTTGGCGATTAACCATTCATCCGCCCAGTCCGCGCCGCCACAGAACGCCACCTTGCCATCCACGATCAGCAGTTTCCGATGCGTACGATTATTTATTCTAGGCCACGAATACCAACGCACCGGGTGGTACCACTCGACGCGTCCGCCCGCCTCCCGCAGCTTCGCGAAATAGCTGTCGTGCGTGCCCAAGCTGCCCATCGCATCGATCACGACTTTCACTTTCACTCCCGCGCGCGCGCGTTCCGTCATGGCTTCGACGAAGCGGCGGGCAACTTCGCCTTGAATGAATTCATACGATTCCAGATTGACACTATGCTGCGCTGCGTGGATCGCCGCCAGCTCCGCAGCGTAAATCTCTTCTCCGTTTTTGAGAACGGAGATCGTCGTCCGTCGATGGATGGCCGCGTTCGAAATTGCGGCAAGAAAATTTACATAATCATCACATCCCAGCTCCCCGGCCGTAATTCTTCCGTGCGGTACGGCAGCGCCGGCCCAAAGAGTGCAAGCAGCACGCGCGCGATCAACAGGAGGATCGCGAGCGATCCGATGACAACGAACGTGATCAAAAGCATCGGCATTCAGCTTTCTGCCGGCCGGCGCAACTCAGACGGCGCAGGTTGATGCGAATTCACCATGCTGAACCGCACCATTCTGCCGCATCGCCGTCGGCTTGCCCCATCCCCTTGTGGGCGCGGAACTATCACGTCCATGCCCGCTTATATTGATGAAATGCGTGATGAAGAGGTGAGCTTTTAATACGCGTCCGCGAGGTTAAGGCACAACAATTCCGGCGTACCCGACTACGTCGTTCCGGTCGTTATTCACGTCCGCTGAAGTTGCATACTGCAGAAGCTCTGCGCTCGTCGATCCTAGCTCTCGAGTGGCTGCAATCATCGCCACGGCAGGCCCGTATCCGCACATCGTGATATCTTCGCGGCGCACAGTGTCGTAAAGTCCTCGCGCATCCAGCGCGAGAATTGCGTCGATCGCTTTTCGGTCTTTGACGCGCGTGATTGCGTCGCTTTCGCGGTGATTCATGTCCGAACTCGCGACAATCAGCACCGCCTCCTTCTGCTCGCGAACCACCTTCGCCACCGCGAGCCCCAACATTTCCGGTGAGTCGAAGCGGTCTGTTCCGAGCACGATGGGAACAAACGTGAAGTCCGCCACAAGCCTTTGCAAAAATGGTAATTGTACTTCGAGCGAATGCTCGCGCGCGTGAGCGACGGGATCCTCACGCAACAGCGGAAAAGCTTCCTTCAACTCCCGCGCGAGTGCCGAATCAATGTGCGCGTCGCCAAGCGGCGTCCGCCACGCGCCTTCGGAAAGTATCGCCAGACGCTCGCCGTGCGGATAATGCCGCGGCCCCAGCAGTATGAATCGCGACGGCAATTCCAAAGCGCCGTAGACAGTCCCGGCCACGCGACCGGAATAAATATACCCAGCATGCGGCGCCATGCACGCTCGCGCGCGAACTTTTTTGGGCGCAGCGGTGACACAATCGTCGATCTGGCTCAGCAACGCGGCAGCGTCAGCGGGATAAAAACGTCCAGCAACAGCGGCGGGGCGAATCATGAGGACCTTCCCGTGAGATTGTACCGTTATCGAGGCGGCTTCCCCGGGTTCAAAACGCTTTCGAGGCCTTGCCTTTAATGGACTGAGCTACCGTGCTGCCGTCGGCATACTTAATCGTCACGCGATCCCCGGATTGATAGCCGCCCCTGTCAATTAACGGCTGCAGCTTCTTCGCCACGTTGGGTGAAAACGTGAACGTGCGCACGATGTACGAATTTTTCTGGTCGCGCACGATGATGGAAACCGTATTCATGCGTATCACTTCACCCTTGAAAGTGTCGAGCTTCACCTTGGGTGACTTTGGGGTTTTCGCCTTGACGGTAATGGTCTTGCCGGTGTTCACCTGCGCCAACGCGCGCGGCACAATACCGCTAAACGATGCTGCCAAAAAAAGGATGAGCCCGATTCGTTTACACATCTTCGACATTTTCGTCCAGGGATATCTTGAGCGACTTCAGAAACTTGATGTCCTGCGCGGTGATGTCCACTTTCGCTTCTTCGGCGCGTTCATCGAGCACTTCTTCGTCCACACGAATGTGCAGCGATTCCAGGAACCGCCGGTCCGTTGTCGTCATCTTCGATTCCTGCGCGGGCCGCTGCGCCAATCCAATCGTCGCGTCCAGCTTCAGCACGATGTCGTATCCGGCCGAGCGCACGTTCGCAATTGCCTCCGCAATCTTTTCCGAGTCCGCCACGGAATCATTGATTGCGTGGCCCAGTTCGCGAAGCAAAGCTTTTAGGTTGTCATCGAGCCGCAAGGTCGTCCTCCTCGCTCTGAACCTGATTTTATGGCCGCAGCCGCAAGGATACAAGCGGAAGTGCGCCACCCGGCACTGCACCTTTGGCCAGCCCTATGTATTAGAATGGGAGCATGGCCGTCAATGGATATTCGCGCTCCGGCCCGAACTGGGTTTCGGCGCTCTGGCGCGGTGGTACGACTATGCTTCGCGCTTTCTGGAAGCTTGCCCGCCAGCTTTTCCACGAAGCCACCGGGACGCTCTTTGCTCTGTTCGCGTTATACGCAGGCGCAGCCGCGTGGAAGCAAGGCCATCAGCCCGGCGGCCAGTGGATCGCCGCCTTCGCCCTTGGCTATGCATTGATGATGATCTGGTTTTCCTTTTCGTCTTTCCGCAGCGCGCGTCGCATACGCTGAATGGCCGGAGCACATGGACAAAATTCCCACGAAAACTCAGGTGACCGCCGCGAAAAATAAGGAACTCGATCAAGAGCGCAAATTGTCTTCTGCTGCCTTGCCGATCGATGTTGTCGTAACGCCCGAGCATCTCCAAGGCTGGAACGCGGAGCGCGACCTGGGTTTCCCCGGCCAGTTCCCGTTTACGCGCGGAATTTATCCCACAATGTATCGCGGCCGTTTCTGGACCATGCGCCAGTACGCTGGATTCGGCACGGCTGCTGAATCGAACCAGCGCTACCGTTATTTGCTTTCTCAGGGCCAAACGGGACTTTCCGTCGCCTTCGATCTCCCCACGCAAATCGGCATGGACTCCGATCACGGTCTCGCCGCAGGCGAAGTCGGCAAAGTTGGCGTTGCCATCGACTCTCTGGACGACATGGAAACCCTTTTCGACGGCATTCCGCTCGACGGCGTCTCCACTTCCATGACTATCAATTCCACCGCCGCGATTCTGCTCGCGCTGTACGTCGCCGTCGCGAAAAAGCAGGGCGCGAACCTTCGCCGCCTCTCCGGCACGGTGCAGAACGACATCCTCAAGGAATACATCGCGCGCGGCACGTACATTTACCCCATCCGGCCGGCGATGCGCATCGTTACCGATATTTTCGCGTGGTGCCACGCCGAAATTCCCAACTGGAATGCGATTTCCATCTCCGGCTATCACATTCGCGAAGCGGGCTCGACGGCCGTGCAGGAAGTCGCTTTCACTCTCGCGAACGCCATAGCATACGTTGACGCGGCGTTGACCGCGGGCCTCCAAGTCGACGATTTCGCGCCTCAACTTTCCTTTTTTTTCAACTCCCACAATGGCTTGCTCGACGAAGTTGCGAAATTCCGCGCCGCTCGCCGCCTGTGGGCGCGCGTTATGCGCGACCGCTTCCGTGCGCGGGACGAGCGCTCGCTGCTTCTTCGTTTTCACGCGCAGACCGGCGGTTCCACTCTCACCGCACAGCAGCCGGAAAACAATCTCGTCCGCGTCGCGTTGCAGGCGCTCGCCGCGGTTCTCGGCGGCTGCCAGTCGCTGCACACCAACAGCCTCGACGAAGCCCTGGCGCTGCCCACCGAGCAATCCGCGCTGCTCGCTCTGCGCACGCAGCAGCTCATTGCCCACGAAACCGGCGTGACGAACACGATTGACCCGTTTGCCGGTGCCTACGCCATTGAGCATCTCACCAACGAAATCGAGCGGGGCGCTTCTGATTACATCGCGAAAATCGACGCCCTCGGCGGCATGCTTCGCGCCATCGAAAGCGGCTTCGTCCAATCGGAAGTGCAGCAGGCCGCCTACGAATATCAGCAGGCGGTCGAGCGGGGCGAAATTGTCGTCGTGGGCGTGAACCGTTTCACAGAAAACGACGGCAAGCCGATCCCCACCATGCGTATCAATGTCGAAGTCGAGCGTTCGCAAATCGCGCGCCTGAATGCCTTGCGCGCACGGCGCGATTCCGCCAAGTCGAACGCCGCGCTCGCCGAAATCGAACGTCGCGCGCGCTCCGCGGAAAATCTGATGCCCGCGGTACTCGCCGCCGTCGAATCCTACGCCACGGTCGGCGAAATTTCCGACGCCCTGCGCCGCGCCTTCGGCGAATACCAGGAATCCGTCGTCATTTAGGCTCACGCCGTGGCCCACAATTCCAAACTGATTTTGGCATCCAGCTCGCCACGCCGCGCCGAAATTCTCCGCAACGCCGGATTCGATTTTGAAGTCGCGCCCGCGCATATCGACGAATCACGGCAGCCCGACGAAGCCGCCGTTGATTACGTTCGCCGCCTCGCGGGAGAAAAGGCCCGCACCATTGCGCGGCAATTCGCAAGCCGACACGCCGCCGATTCCGCGATGTTCATCGCCGCGGACACAGTCGTGGTCATCGACAACGAAATCCTCGGCAAGCCTTCCTCGGCCGCGAATGCACGCGACATGCTCTATCGCCTCAGCGGCAAAACGCATGAGGTCTGCACCGGATTGGCAGTCTTGCAGGGGAACGTCGCCGCCATTGGTACCGCTCTGGAAACGACGCGCGTAACGTTCGAGCCGTTGAACGAGAAGGAAATTGAGGACTACATCGCCACCGGCGAGCCATTCGACAAAGCGGGCGCCTATGCTATCCAGGGCCAGGGCGGAAAATTCATCTCACGCATTGAGGGCTGCTACTTCAACGTGATGGGTTTGCCTCTCGCGCGCCTCTACGCGATTCTGCGCAACTTGAAGGAAAATTCACAGTAGAAGCAGCGCCGGGCGTTGCAGCCTGAAAAAACAAACGGCAGCTGGTTGGCTGCCGAACGCAACAAAATCGAGTGAAATTCCCGGCTTACTTCTTCTCTTCGTAGGGGGGAGGCGCCGGCGCCACGGGTGGAGGAGGCGGTGTTGTCGATGGCTCGTCGCGCATGCCCTGCTTGAATTCCTTGATGCCCGTCCCCAAGCCGCGCATCAGTTCCGGAATCCTTTTTCCGCCAAACAGAATCACCACGATAATCAGGATCAACAGCAAATGCATCGGGCTAAGTTCCATAAAACCTCCTTACAACACCCGTTCCTGCAAGCGGGCGTCCACACTTGCTACTTCTGCGGCAAAGCCATCTGGCTCAAAGTATAACACGCTCATTGCCCACGCGGCGCGTCAACCGCTCTCGGTCGAGGTATTCGAGCAGGGGTATCGCATATTTCCGCGTCACCTGGGTCAGCTCTTTGAACGCGGCAATCGGCAGCCGGTCCCCGTTCTTCTTCTTATACGAAGCAAGGAGTGCCCTCAGATGTTCGACGGCGCTCTTATGAAATACCAGCTCGTCGGTCACCTTCGCCAGCGTTTTCTCGCGAATCAAGATTTGCAGCAGTTTCTGCGCGCGTCGCGTGTCGACGGGCAATTTCCCAAGCACCTCGTCCACCGCCGGAGCCGCCAGCCCTGCGCGCTCGAATTCCTGCGCGATCTGTTCCTTCGCGCGCGCTTCGTCCGCGGAAAGCGCAATCTGGCGGCCGGCCCGCTGTACAATATCGCCCGCAATCACGATTTTTCGCTGAGCGACCAGCTCATCGAGCGCAGCGCGAAAAACCTCTGGCCTCACTTTCGCCGCCACGCGTCCGCGCAGGTCTTCCTTTGCAATTCCCTGAGCGAGCGGATTCTGTTTATGAAATTCTTCGATTTCTCGTTCCGCGTCCCGCAACAGGATATTCATTCCTTCCGCCGAAGCCGCAATCAGAGGTTGTTCGGAAACCACGCGAACCCTCCGTGCCTCGACGAGCTTCTGAATCGCCTGCCGCGCTTCGCTTTCGAGCCACGCCGTCCGTGTAATAATCCTCGCAAGCTCCAGCCCCCGAGCATCCTCCAAAGCCAGCGCCGCCAGAATTTCCTCGCGCTTGCCGCTTTCCCATGCCTCGAGCAACCGCGCCGCGCCGGCGTCGCCTTTTTTGTGACGAGGCGGCAGGGCATCGAGCACCACGCCTCCACCAATCGTCACGAGCGGCGAGAATTGTCGCAGAATAAACCGATCGCCCGGCAACAACAGCACCGCTTCGTCGAACCGAAGTTGCGCCAGGGCCGTGCCGCCCGGCGGCAGCGCCTCCTGGTCCAGCAATCTAACATTCGCCGCCGTCTCCGCCGTGCCTTGATGAAAATGCACACGCGTCCGCGTTTTCATCGCACGCGCCGAAGGCAACAGCGCCACTCGCGCATCGATTCGCTGCGTCGCTTGAAAAACCCCGGACGTCGCCAGAGCCATTCCGCGTTCAATTTCTCTCGCCTCAATGTCCGCCAGATTCACGGCGGTACGCTGCCCTGCCGCGGCATGCGATACGGCGCGTCCACGGGAGTGCAACCCACGCACGCGCAGGCGTCTCCTTGCCGGAAACAGCTCCACTTCATCGCCGGTCCGCAGCATGCCCGAAATCAGAGTCCCTGTAACCACCGTGCCAAACCCCTTCATGGGAAACGCCCGGTCAATCGGCAATCTGGCATATCGCGAGGCGTCTTTCCCGCGAACGGTCGCGGCCGCTTGCGCTAATTTCCGCTTCAATTCCTCCAAGCCCGCGCCAGTTTTGGCGCTCACTCCTACAATTGGCGCGCCCTCAAGAAACGAGCCGCGAACGAATTCTTCAGTCTCCAATTTCACCAGGCCCAGGACGTCCTGCTCGACCAAATCGGCCTTCGTGATCGCAACGATCCCGTGCTCGATTCCCAATAGCCGGCAAATATCGAAATGCTCGCGCGTCTGTGGCTTTATCGACTCATCCGCTGCGATCACCAGCAACACAAGGTCTATTCCTCCGGCGCCGGCGAGCATGTTTCGTACGAACCGCTCATGTCCCGGCACGTCGACAAATCCCAGCCGCGCATCGCCCAAATCGAGGAACGCAAATCCCAAGTCAATCGTGATTCCCCGGCGCTTCTCCTCCTCCAAGCGGTCCGGATGCGTTCCTGTGAGCGCCTCCACAAGCGCCGACTTGCCGTGGTCAATGTGACCCGCCGTGCCGACAATGATGTGTTTGAGCATATCTAGCGCCCTGATGCATTGGGGCGGCCTTAGGCTAGCCGACTCGTTGGATTGGGTCAAACGTCTGGTAGACGTACAAGGTGTGCAAGAGCCGCAGCGAAGGGGAAACGGAGTGTCAATAATTGGAATTTTAAGAGTGCTATTTCCGCGCGGACCTCATCTCGAGAAGGATCGCGTCGGCAGCCTTCACCGGATCTGGCGCTGCCGTAATTGGCCTGCCCACGACCAGATAATCAGCTCCCGCCCGGATCGCGCTTCTTGGTGTTGCAACCCGCGCCTGGTCATCCGCCTTGACCGAGCCGTCGGACGTGCCTGGCCGCACCCCTGGGACTACGATCAGCATTTCGGAGCCGATGGCCTTGCGCACGGCTTCGATTTCGCGCGCCGACGCGACGATCCCGTCGATTCCGGCCTTCTGAGCCAATCGCGCCAATGCCACCACTCTGCTTTCGACAGGTCCAGCCAGTCCTATGCGTTCTAATGCTAGGTCATCCAAGCTCGTAAGGATCGTCACTCCCAGCAGTTTTGGACCGTTTTTCATCCCCCTTAGCGCGTCCTTGGCGGCGCGCATCATCTCCAAGCCGCCCGTCGTGTGCAGGGTCAGCATTCGCACTTTAGGCAACCGCGCCGCGGCGGAAACTGCCCCAGCTACCGTGTTTGGAATATCGCAGAATTTCAGATCGAGGAATATGCCGGGAACGAGCCGCGCAACTCGCTCGACCGCCGCGGGGCCCTCGGCGGTAAAGAGCTGGCTGCCGATCTTAGCCAGACCAGCCCGGCCCTTTAATTTGCGAATGAATCGAATAGCTTCCGAAAGACGGGAAAAGTCCAGAGCGACAATCAGTTGCCGGCGTGCACGGTCTTCGATGGTGGCACCTTGAGCAGTTGAACTCTCACGCGGGCGACCCCGCGCTGAGCAAATCCGAGCTCCCGCGCTACTTCGTACGAAACGTCCAAGCTTCGCCCCGGAACATACGGCCCTCGGTCGTTGATTCGAACGATGGCGCTCCGGTGCGTCCGCAGGTTCTCCACTCTTACCACGGATCCCAGCGGAAGGCTAGGGTGGGCCGCGGTCTGGGCGTACATATCATAGATTTCGCCGTCCGCCGTCAATTGGCCATCAAAGTCTCCGCCGTACCAGCTCGAGAGGCACACCCATGTCTTCAAAGGCTTTGGGTGCAGTCGAGGGTTCGGCTTGGCTAGGCCAGAGCTCATCGCGCCATAGTTCGCGGACCAAGCTGGTCCGCCATGTGCCGGACGAGCCGGCGCATTCATGCCTGGAACAAAAACGAGCGCTGCAACCACGGTCAAAATTGCTTCCCGGATTAGTGTTCGTTTTGGTCTCATAGTTTAGTAACCCATTC
>DATLSS010000082.1:0-19641 GCA_035534035.1 Candidatus Acidiferrales bacterium
GTCGTGAGTACATTGTCCGAGGGCTATTCGACGGTTCGTTGCCTTGCCGCCTTACCTCGTAGACTACGTTCGATGGGACGAACGGTCTGATCGATCCTCCTTTGCCAGACAATCACTTCAACAGCTTTCAGGTCGCACCAGGGCGTTTTGCCTCTTGCCACAACCGTGATAAAAACATAGCTCATGTCTGTGCAGCCCAAACGCATCAACATGAAATGGTACATCGTCACAGCCGGCGTCATTTTTGTCGTCGCGCTTGCCTATTCTTCATTTCACCAGAGCGTCTATCACTACGAAGTCTGCGTCGATTTCCACGGCCGCAGCCATTGCGCCGAAGCCTCTGGCACGAATCGCAACGACGCGGTGCGCACCGCGCAGGAAATTGATTGTGAGTTGGTCTCCGACGGCCGCGATGAAAATATCGCCTGTCTCGATCAGCAACCTTCCAGCGTCCGCGCCGTCCCCGCAAAATAGCGCGCCCATAACCTCTTATAATCGTTGACACATACCGCATGCCTGCATAGCATCGCTTTGACGACGAGAACTTGCGGTCCACCGTTTTTTTTCAAGGGGACGGCCTGAGTGAACGAATCCGAGCGCCGCAGACACCCGCGTTACTCCTGCGAGGCGCAAGTCGAAATCATCTGGGGTGAAGTCACTTTAGACGCCATGCTTCGCGACATCAGCGCTTCGGGAATGTATCTCGATACCCACGAACCGCTCTGGGCGCGCGCCGAATTTTCCGCCCCCATCTTCTACCCGAGACGCTCGGCGAATGCGCTGTTCGCCGCGTCGACGCGGGCAAGGGCATGGTCGTCGAATTCACCGAAATGGGGCGACGAAACGCCTATGAATCTCAATCACTTGATCTGGAAACTCGCCCACCCGTGACTCCTCTCCTGCGGCGCTGTCCAAATTGCGGCACCGAACGCCCGTCTGCGCGTCCGGAAGCAGTCTGCGAGTACTGCCACCTGGCGCCCGCGGAAGCCAATCGCGCCATGCGCCGCGGCCTCGTCAATCGTTTCGGCATTTTTTTGCTTGGCGTCATCGCGTTTTTCGTTCCGTGCTTTCTCTATCCTCCGCTCGAGCTCGACGGCATTTTCATTTTCGTCGGTGTGATTTTCTTCGCTACGATTTTCCTTGCTGTGTGGGTGGAGCGTCGCGCTCTTCGCCGTCAGGAAGTCGAATTGCTCAAGCGAATTTTTCACGGCCTCGTGCCGCTTCCATGGCTTCTGGGCACATTGCTTTTCATCAACGGTGCGCTCGACCGTTCGCCGCCGCAAAATTTCCAAGCTACCGTCGTCAGTCGTTTCGCCATGCCCGGCCTGTTGCCGATGCACCAGCTCATCGTCACTTCTTGGCGCGACACAGGCGGACTCGAACGCATCGCCGTCACGCGCCAGGACTTCGATCTCTTCCACAATGGCGACACCGTCGAAGTGCGCGTCCAACCGGGCCTCGTCGGCATCCCCTGGCTCTTCGGCGTCTACAGCCGATAGCGGCTCAGCAATCATTCTTGATATTGCCAGCGGCAACTCAGGGAATGGCGAGAGTGCCGTGCTCTGGCGCTGAGCGGATCCCGTGCCAAAGATAAACCACCTTCAACCGCTTGTGCTGGCCCATGGCTGGATCGCCGCCGAGGGACGCCTTTGAGACATGGAATTGCAGCCGGTCGTCGTTCACCATCGCGCCGACTCGAGCGGTGACGTCCACCCGTTGGTCGCCAAAGCCGTGAGTTGCGCGGAGAATCCGCAGGGGCTCAGCGGGAAAATCGGCGGCGCGGTCGCCGTCACCCGGAAGGCTCAGCGCATCCCCTTCGTTGACCCGCGTGCGAAACTGCTGGCCGTTGAAGATATAAACCACAGTGAGCTTTTTGTGCCGATCAGTCGCGGGATCCCCGCCCATGCTGTCGTTGTTTACACGCAAAGGCAACTGGTCGCCCTGAATCAGCGCATTCAAGCGGTCCGTGACATCGAGATAGCGGAAATCCGCACCGTATAGCGCGCGCATGATGCGCAAATTCCCTGAGAACTCGTCCCTTTTCCGCGGGAAGATTGAGATAGCCTCCTTCGTTGACGACAAGCTTCGCGGGCCTGCCATGTTCAAGGTACCAGACGGTCAGCATCCTGTGATGTTCATCCGCGGGGTCGCCGTCCATCGTGTCGTTGTTCGCGGGGAGGCTAAGCTGGCCGTCTCGAACGGGGGGAGACAGCAGCGCAGTCACGTCAGCGAAGCAGTTATCCGCGCCGGAATCGGCGCGGAGCATTTGCAATCTCCTCTCGTCGCGGGGAGGCTCGTCGCGAGGAGGCTCGTTGCGGAAAGATTGACCGCGGGAAGACTCACGCCCGCGCGGGAGGTTCAGTATGCCGCCTTCGCCGACGCTAGTTTGCAAAACCGAACCGTCGTAGCTGTACCAGACGGTGAGCGTTTTGCGAGTTTCGTAAGCAGGATCGCCGCCCATGGTGTCGTTGTTTATGGGAAGGCTGAGCCGGTCGCCCTCGATTCGGGAATTGAGCAGATCGGTCACATCGAGAGCGTGGCCGCCGCTGCCGTAACTTGCGCGAGTGATGCGCAGCCTTCCACGATCCGATCCCTTTCGCGGTCGTGATCTCGCTCTTGTTCGCCGCCGCTCAGAGATAACCCACGATTTCCTTCTCGCGAAACGTCAGCGTCCTCTCGTGCCCGTTGTCGTCCCGAACGTGCAGGCGAAGCGTCTTGAGCACACCGGCGGCGGAATCACCGCCGAACGTAGCGTTGTCCGCCCGAATGTGGAGCACGCCGCCGTCGATAAGCGAGCGAATGCGGCCCGTCACATCCAAGCATTTCCCGCTCCATATTCCGCGCGGACAAGTCGCCGCCGGCCGGATTGCGCGGAAAGACTCACGGCTGAAAATAGCAGAACGGACAGCAATGCGACGACGCGTCTCATATCAACTCCTTGTGGTTTGCCCGCTCTCGAACCTGGTCGAAGAGCTCGGCGGTTTCGCGGAAAAAGCGCTGCCAACTAAAACAACATCCGCGAAAGGCAAAGTCAAGGAAGCTACCAAGACGGTTTCAAGACGCGCACCAAATGGATTTCTCTTGCGTGCAGTTGCTTTCAGGCGCCGCGCAGGATTCACGGTCGGGCAACCGTCGCGCGTTCTTCCCGTCATTGTTGTCATTCTGAGGGCAGCGAAGAATGTCGCCGTGGTCTTCCACCCCGTTCCTGCGCGAAGATGCGGATAACGAGAAAACAGTCACAGCCCAATGGACCTGCCTGACGCCATCACCGATCGCCTGCCGTTCCTCGACGCGCTCGAAAACGATTGGCAGCCCGTTGCGCGATGGGCTCTCGTCGCATGGCTGATTTTCTACCTCCTGTTTCTCTATCAGGCTCTTCGCGGCCACGGCCCGCTCCTGATGATCGACCTCGTTTTCA
This sequence comes from Candidatus Acidiferrales bacterium, assembly GCA_035534035.1. Taxonomy (GTDB): domain Bacteria; phylum Acidobacteriota; class Terriglobia; order Acidiferrales; family UBA7541; genus DAHUXN01. Next base: position 3,419 of record DATLSS010000082.1, read on the forward strand.
TTCCCATCCACGAAGGCGGCCATCTGCTCTTTCGTTGGTTCGGCCAATGGCTCTCCATCGCGGGAGGCACATTTCTGCAGCTCTTCGCGCCCTTCGCTTTGGCCGTTTATTTTGCGCTCCAGCGACACGTCACCGGTACCGCCTTTTGCGCGTTTTTCTTCTTCGAACAATTCCGGCCCATCGCAGCGTACATGGCCGATGCGCGCGCTCAAGCTTTGCCGCTCCTCACGGTCGGCGACGGCAGCTACGTCATCCACGACTGGAATTATCTCTTTGGAAGCCTCGGCGTTCTCAATCACGACACGCAAATCGCCGCCACCGTTCGCGCCCTCGGCTGGCTCGGCATGTGCGCCACCGTAGCGTGGCTCATCTACCGCGCCCGCGCCGCTTCGAATTCGTCGTCTCGCAGCTCGCAAACCCGAAACTGATCTCCCGCCACGGAAGGCCCACGACCGTGGTTTTGCTTTTGCCTCTTGTAGGGGCGGACCTCCAGACCGTTCGTACATGCTCCTCTTCGCGCGGTTTGCGGTGTCCTTGTAGGGACCGACTATAGTTGGCCCGCGCGTGCTCCGCACGCGTCCTGGAATCCGGGCAAACGCGCCACACAAATCGCGGACTGACGTCTGCAGCGTGCCATGACGCGCGCTTTTCTTTCAACTCTCGACTACCAACTCTCGACTATCGACTCCATGAGATAATCTCATCGCCATGAAACGCATCGTCGTTCTCGGTTCCGGTTTCGCTGGCATGCAGGCCGTCATCGATCTCGAACGCCTCTTCCGCAAAGCGCCCGACTACGAAATCCTACTTATCAGCGATCAAAACTACGTTCTGTTCACGCCGCTCTTGCCGCAAATCGCGTCCAGTCAAATCGATCCGCGGCACATCGCCCAAGCCGTTCGCGACGTTCGCGGAAGCCGCCGCTTCCGTTTTCTCCGTGACACGGTGAGCGCCATCGATCTCGCCAATCGCCGTATCGACATGACCTCCGGCGCGATCAGCTACGATTCGCTCGTCATCACCCTTGGCAGCCGCACGAATTATTTCGGCGTTTCCGGCGCGCGCGAGCACACCTACGATTTTAAGTCGCTTGAAGATTCCATCGCCCTGCGTGAACGCGTACTCGATCTCTGCGAGCACGCCGATCACCTCACGGACGAAAATGCGCGCCACACGCTGCTCACGTTCGCCGTCGTTGGCGGAGGCTACACCGGTGTTGAGCTTCTCACCGACTTGCGCGATTTTCTTTTCGACTACGTCGCGCGCCATTACCGCGGAATTCCCCGGAACGCAATTCGCCTCGTCCTCGTCGAAGCATCCGACAGCATTTTGAATGGCATTCATCCGCTTCTGCGCGCGCACGCGATGAAGCGCCTCAAAGCCGAAGGTATCGAAATTCTCTATAACTCGCGAGTCACGCGTTGTTTCGAAGGAGGAATCGAAATCCATCAGAAAGAGAATTTGCAGGCCGCCACGATTATTTGGACGGCAGGCGTGCGCGCGCATGAAGTCGTCGAAGAATTGCCCGGCTCGCACGATCGCGCCGGCCGCGCTCAGGTCAACGAATATTTGCAGATGGAGAATTTTCCGGAAGTTTTCGTCGCGGGAGATTCCGCCGCTGCTTCCTCCGCGGCGGGGGCTTCTGAAAACGTTCCCCAAGTCGCGCCCGTCGCCATCGCTCACGGCAAGATCGCAGCGCGCAACCTCGCGCATCGCGAACGCGATGAACCCCTCGAAAGCTATCGCTACGTTTCGCAGGGCATGCTCGTCTCGCTTGGCGCGCGCGACGCCGTGGTCAGCGTCGGCGGAATTCAAATCCACGGCTCTTTCGCGTGGCTTTTCTGGAACGCAGTGCATCTCTACAAACTCGTCAACTTGAAAAAGCAGTTTCAAGTCGCCGTCGACTGGTCCCTCGGTACAATTTTCCCGCGCGACACCGTTTTGTTCCGCCGCCCCAGTGCCTGCAAACTCTGCGCCGCCGAATCCGCCGCCCCGGCCCCCGTTACTGCCGCGTCCGAAGCCAAACGCACGACTGTCTGACGCATTTCTGAAACTGACTTCCCACTCACGCGCGAAAGTGCTACTTTGACGCTTCGCCGCTCCGCGCAGGCGTGCGCATTGGATGCTCTTCGAAATCTAAAATGCCCGGCTCGCTCATCGCCATTCTCGAATTCGCGCTCCTCGCGCTCACGTCGGTATTTTTTCTCGTTGATCCGTTCGCCGTAATTCCCATGTTTCTGGTCATGACCGCGGACGCGCCGCATGCGGAGCGCCGCCACATGGCGCGCCGCTCGGCGTGGACCTGCGCAATCGTTCTGTGTTCGTTTGCTCTCGCCGGTAGTTTGATTTTTAAGCTTTTCGGCATCACGCTGCCCGCATTCAAAATCGCCGGCGGAATTATTCTGATGCAAATCGGCATCGACATGCTCCAAGCGAAACAATCAGGCCAGCGCTCCACGCCCGAGGAAACCAAAGAGGGAACTGCGAAAGAGGACGCAAGCATTATTCCGCTCGGCATGCCCATGCTTGCGGGACCCGGCGCGATTTCCACAGTGATGGTGCTTGTGGGCGAATCGCACACGTTGTGGGAACGCGGCATCGTTTACGCAGCGATCATCGTGTCGTCGCTCGCCGCGTATTTGATTCTGGCGGGCGCCGACCGCGTCCGTCGCTACCTGGGCGAGACGGGGATCCGCATTCTGATGCGCTTGATGGGACTTCTGCTCGTCGCGCTGGCCGTGCAATTCGTCGCCAACGGTCTCATCGACTTCGGCCTACTGAAGCCGCCCGCCCCACGCTAAGAGGATATGAAGGGCGGCTTCGGACGATCCTTGAACTTTTTTCAGGAAGCGGCGCTGTGGAACAATGATTGGGTGTATATTTCAAGGGTCGTCAAACCTGCGAACCCGAAAATCCCGGCTCGCGGGTCTGGGCAGATTTCTTGTGGGGACGCTGACGCATGAGCTTTCGAGTATTTGCTTCCGGAGCGTTGAATGATTTTTATACCACGGCGGCCATTGCACCCAGCTCGCCTCATCTTGCCTCCGCCATGCTCGCGCCACTGCGTTTGTCGCGGGCCCGCATCGCGCTGGAACTAGGCGCGGGCACTGGCGCGATCACGCAATCTCTGCTCGACGCGCTGCCGGCCTCCTCGAAGTTGCTCGTTTTCGAAATCAATCGCCGCTTTTGCATCCACCTGAGAAGAAAGTTTAATGACCCGCGCATGGTGCTCATCAACGCGAACGTTGCGAACCTCGATTCCGAACTTCATCGCCGCGGATACGATCACGTCGACGCCGTCGCTTCTTCGCTGGGCTTGGGCTTTATGTCCGAAGCTCAACGCAACGAAATTTTCGAGCGCCTCATGCCTTTTCTGCGCGAGAACACAGTTCTCACTCAATATCAATATGTACATGGCATGCAATTCGCGAATGGCCGCCTGCGCCGCCTCAGCCTGCGGCCCACACTCAGCCGCTATTTCGATTCCGTGGAATCCAAAATTATCTGGCGCAATCTGCCGCCCGCCTGCGTCTTCGCCTGCCACACGCGCTCCACAATCACGCGCTAAAATTCAATCAAGAGAATTGAAATCCGAGATTCAATTTTGCGGGGAATAGAATTTTATGTCGACAGCGTCGACCATTTCGGGGATGGGTAGGCCTTTTTTTTCGTACGCGGAAATGTCTGGCTCGTGTTCGAGCGTCAGGCCGATGTCGTCGAGGCCTTTCAGGAGGCAGCGCTTGCGAAACGGATCGATTTCAAATGAACGCTCGAAGCCTTGTTCGTCTTTCACAATTTGATTTTCCAAATCGACTGTCAGCGTGAAGCCTTCTTTTTTTTCCGTGCGCGCGAAAAGCTCGTCGATGTCTTTGTCGGGCAGCGTCAGCGGCAAAATTCCGTTCTTGAAGCAGTTGTTGTAAAAAATATCCGCGTAGCTTGGCGCGATGATGGCGCGAAAACCGTAATCGCCGATGCCCCAGGGCGCGTGTTCGCGGCTCGAACCGCAGCCGAAATTCGCGCGCGCCAGCAGAACGGACGCGCCTTTGTAGCGCGGCTGGTTCAGCACAAAATCCGGATTCGGTTTTTCGCCCGGCAAATAGCGCCAGTCGTAAAAAAGCACGCGGCCGTATCCTTCGCGCGTTAGAAATTTCAGGAACTGCTTCGGCACCATCTGGTCCGTGTCCACATTCACGCGATCCATCGGCGCGACGAGCCCCATATGTTTTGTGAATGGCTTCACTAACTCCCCCGGTGCGAATCTAACAGTTCCCAGTGATTCAGGTATTTGAACTCGGCAGCATAGACCGGTTTTGGCGTCTTCTTCGCATCATCTTTTTATCTTTCTGGTTTATTGGAAGAGATTACATCGGAGTAGAAGTCAGCATAGTCATCGCCGAACGAGCAATTCTCGTGAATGTTTACGGTCAGCAAAACGACCTCGCAAATCTCCCCTCCATCGAAAAAGAGGCGCAGTTTTTTGCCTTCGATCTCAGGCGTCAGACCTTTCGTGTCGCTAGCATACATTACTCATTCAGTTTCCGTTGCGCCAGTAGCGGACGTCGACGAAGTGGCCTTCGATGGCTGCGGCGGCGGCCATCAGCGGGCTGACGAGGTGCGTGCGGCCATCTTTTCCCTGGCGGCCTTCGAAATTGCGATTGGAAGTGCTGGCGCAGCGCTCATGCGGCTGAAGAACGTCGTCGTTCATGCCGATGCACATGCTGCAGCCGGCATCGCGCCACTCGAATCCGGCGTCGCGGAAAATTTTGTCGAGGCCTTCGGCTTCGGCTTGCGTTTTCACGCGGCGCGAACCGGGAACGACAAGCGCCTGCTTCAGTGATTTCGCGACGTGCTTGCCCGCTACGGCTTTTGCGGCTGTACGCAAATCTTCGAGGCGCGAATTCGTGCACGAGCCGATGAACACACGATCGAGATAAATATCGGTGATGGGCGTTCCGGCTTTCAGGTCCATGTAAACGAGGGCGCGCTCGGCGGCCTGCCGATCGACGTCATTCGCAAACGATGCGGGATCGGGGACGCGCGAGGTCACGTCCGTGACCATGCCGGGGTTCGTGCCCCAGGTAACCTGCGGCGCGAGTCGCGCGGCGTCAAGCTCGACTGTCTCGTCGAATTTCGCGCCCGGATCCGAGGGCAGAGTTTTCCAGTGTTCGACGAGACGCTCGAAATCTTTTCCGCGCGGCACGAAGGGCTTGCCTTCGAGATATGCGAACGTGACTTCGTCGGGCGCGACCATTCCCGCACGCGCGCCCGCTTCGATGGACATATTGCAAATGGTCATGCGCGCTTCCATCGAGAGTGCGCGAATCGCGTCGCCTGTGTATTCGAAAACATGGCCGTTGCCGCCGGCGATTCCGAGCTTGCCGATGATGGCGAGAATAATGTCCTTCGACGCGAGGCCGCCGCCGAGTTTTCCCTTCACTTCAATGCGCGTGGTTTTCGATTTGAACTGCGAGAGGCATTGCGTCGCGAGGACGTGCTCGATTTCGCTGGTGCCGATGCCGAAGGCGAGCGCGCCCATCGCACCGTGCGTGGACGTGTGGCTGTCGCCGCAAACAATCGTGAATCCCGGCTGCGTGATGCCCAGCTCCGGGCCGATGATGTGCACGATGCCTTGATTGCGGCTATGCATGTCGAAGAGGCGCACGCCGGACTCGCGGCAATTTTTCGCCAGCGCCTCGAATTGTCCGCTCGCGTCGGCGTCGAGCACAGGGAGTTCGCGATTTTTCGTCGAAACGGAATGATCCATCACCGCGAAAGTCAATTCGGGGCGGCGGACTTTGCGGCCCGCGGCTTTCAGTCCGGAAAATGCCTGCGGCGAAGTGCCTTCGTGAATCAGGTGACGATCAATATAAATCAGAGATGGCTGGCCGGAAACTTCACGCACCACGTGTGCGTTCCAAATTTTCTCGTAGAGGGTCAGCGCGGGCATCAGATCGTCATTTCCAGACTCATTTACGTTCGGATTGTAACAGCGCACGCACCGGCGCGCCAATCTCCGCGCATTTTGATGGAAACGGCAAGCGAAGCGTTGCAGGGAATTGGGACAAAAACGCGCTGCGCAACATGTGGCATTTTGTACCGATTATAAATGAGCGCCGTCGTTTGTTTTGTGTAAGTTACAGGCAATTCTAATAATTTACTGTACCAATTAGAAATGGCAGAAACTGGCTCGAGATTTGGCGTGTGATTGGGAAATTTTATCCGCGGACATTCGTGCTGCGTTGCTGCTTCCATCGCGCTGCGAACCTCTCAAACGAGCGTAGCACAAACCCGGTAATTTTTCAGAAGCCGTGACGGTAGGAGCCGAGAAAAGTCCGGAAGAAGCACGCGACAACCTGGCTCATTATATAGCCTCGAAGTGCCGCGCCAGTGTCGCGCGGAGGGCTATGTCGCTGCGGGCATTGCTGCCCATGAGGACAGGTGACGCGGGCGTAGGGATGCTGGGAAAATAGTGGGAGTCGACAGGCAACGCACGAGGCTGGTGATATACTCCTACTTCCAGCCTGGCGAAAAGCGGGAGCACGGTCGGAAGGAGCGGCAATGGGCATTCAGTTTCGGGAATTGTTCACTTGGGTGCGGCGCCGGAAGATTTTTGCGGGCGCGCTGCTGGGCCTCACTTTGGCCCTGGGCATCCTGATTGGCACCGTAATTCCGGGCAAAGTGGCGGCGATACGTCCGGGCGACCCAAATGGCCCCATGCTGCTTACAATTCCCGATCCGGTGAATCTGTCGAACGGATTCTCGAACATCGTGGCGCGCGTCGAGCCGGCCGTGGTGAATATCTCGACGACGCAGATTTTCGAAGCGCCCAAAGAAAAGCGCGGCACGGGAGCTCGCGGGCAGGACCCGTTTCAGGATTTCTTCAACAAGTATTTCAGCCAGAACCCCGGCGCGGATCCCGGCCCCGAGGCGGAAAAGAGCCTTGGCTCTGGCGTGATTGTAGACAAGAGAGGCTATGTCCTCACGAACGATCACGTGATCGATGGCGCGACGAAAATACAAGTCTCCATTGATGGCGATTCAAAGCATTACACGGGAAAAGTGATTGGCTTCGACAAGCAGACGGATCTCGCGGTCGTGAAGATTGACACGGATCATGATTTGCCGGTCGCGCGGCTGGGCAATTCGGAGGGTTCGAAAGTAGGCGATTGGGTGCTGGCGTTTGGCAGCCCGTTTTCGCTGAGTGGCTCCGTGACGGCGGGCATCATCAGCGCAACGAACCGCCAGAACATCGGCAACTCGCAATTCCAAAATTTTATTCAGACGGATGCGGCGATCAATCCGGGCAATTCGGGCGGCCCGCTGGTGAATCTAGCCGGCGAAGTGATTGGCATCAACACGGCGATTTACACGGGCAGCCGCGGATTTGAAGGCGTGGGTTTCGCGTTGCCGTCGAACACAGCGATTAACATTTACAACCAGCTTGTGACGCAAGGGCACGTGACGCGCGGTTCGATCGGAATCAAGTTCCAAGATGATCAGACGAGCGACGCGCTGCTGCACAAGGAGCTGGGCGCGCCGAATGGCGTGGTGGTGCAATATGTCGCCCCGAGCGGTCCCGCATCGAAAGCCGGGATTCAACCCGGCGACGTGATCACGCAGATCAATGGACACGCGGTGCATGCCGGATCGGACTTGATCAATCCCGTGGTGGATACGCCGATTGGGCATTCGGTCGCGTTGCGTTATGTGCGCAACGGGAAAACGAAGAGCGTGTCGGTCAACGTCGCAGATATGTCGAAAATTTTTCCCGAAGATCCATCGGCTGGTGGAAGTCCGGCGGCGGATGATGTGGAAGCGGCGCCGACGTCGTTTGGACTGCACGTCGAAGGGTTGTCGCCGGAAATTTCGCGGCATCTGGGATTGAGCGCGAGCCAGCCGGGCGTGATTGTCAGCGATGTGGAACCGACCAGTTTTGCGGATGACATCAAGTTCCTGCGCGGGGACGTGATTGTCGAGATCAATCATGTGGCAGTCACCAACATGCAGGATTACAAGCGGGAGATTGCGAAATTGAAACCCGGCGAGGATGTGCTGTTCAAAGTCGTGCATCCGGATGGAACAGGGCAGCAGTACACCGTGTTCCGCGCGGGAACGATCCCGCAACCCGGGCAGTAGAATCTTGCAGAGCGGCAAAAAGGGCCAAATGAGACAGCATTTGCAAATGCGGTTATCGCTGGAGACGGTCACACGTGGGCTGCTGGGAATGATAGGGACTGCCTTGCTCGCGCTGGCGTTCTGCGCTGTGCCGGTTCGCGCGGGTGCGGCGCGGCATCGGGTGATACGCGCAAAATCTCGTGTGACGCTGCACAAAACTGCGAGGCATCGTGTGACGAAGCGTTCGGCGCGCGAACGCCCTCCGCGCAAGTTCGTGCGCGCGAAAACGGCCAAGGCCGGCTTGCGAAGCGTCTCTTACAAATCTTACAAAAAGACTCCGAGGCGCAAACGGCGCATTCGGTACCGCAGAAGGCGGCATCACGTGACGCTGCCGAGGGCTCCGGCGCGGGACCGCACCGAGGAAATCCAGTCCGCGCTCGAACGCGGCGGATATTATTCGGGCAATCCCAATGGCAGGTGGGACGGCGGCACGCAGGAAGCGCTGCGACGTTTTCAAACGGCGAATGGGCTGCCGCCCACGGGCAAGCTCGATGCGTTGAGCTTGCAGAAGCTGGGCTTAGGATCCGATGTTGCGGGCCTGAGCGCGCCGCAACCCGTCATGTCGGGCACTCAATCGTCCAGGCAGTCATCCGGCCAAGCTCCCGTTTCACCCGCGCCAAAAACCCCCGGCCGGTAACTGCCTACTTGCCTGCGAAGTTCCCTCGAAGCCGACAGGCAAAAGCGTTCAGAGCCCGGCGTTACAGCAGCGCGTTCCGTCAGCTCATCCCAGCCAGCGCAGTTGCGGCCACATTTCACTGAGGGGCTTTTGGAGTTTGCGACAAATGTAAATGCCGAGATTCGATTCCTCGGGTATGGCGTAGGGCGGTGAAATGCGTGCCGCCAGCGTCACTTCGCCGAACATGTTCCGCAATTGATCCGCTTTGTAGCCAATCGTGATTACAACGTTGCCCGTATACCCGCGCGGGCCCCATAGTCCATATTGATTGTGGCCGCTGATGGCCGGCGGCAAATGGTACGCGGGACCGAAATAATCGACGGCGGAGGCTTCGCCGTAATTCAGCGCGAGGATGGCGCACTGCGAGCGATCAGCGGCGGGCAACGCGTCAAATACTTTCGCGACGGCTTGCACTTGGTGGCGCCAGCCGTACATGTCGCCGAAAAGCTGCGGCAGTTTGCCGAGCGGGACATTTTCCGCGTGAATTGCGTCGACGTCCCAGAAGCGGCAATACTTCACCGCCAAATTCACGGGAAGAATCGGCATCGCGAGGGGAGCAGCAATCAAACCGCCCAGCGCGAGCGGCGCGACGATCATTACTTTGTATAACCTCGGCTTCAGACGCCTTTCTGCGCGCGTCGGCAGGTGCGACTCGATCCATACCGCTCCGGCGGCAAGCAACATGGGGTAGGCTGGCGCGAGATAATAGATTTTGCCGTGCAACGCGATCATTTCTACGAGGACGATCACGTAGGCCCATGCTAGTGGAGCGTAGAGTCCCTGCGCGATGTAGTTCGCGGTGCCATTTGCGACGGGGCGCGAAGGACCCCAAAACAGAAACCACAGGCCCCCCAGGCAAATTGGCGCGGCGAGCGGCAGCGTCAGCAACGCTTGCTGCCAGATGAATTGCCACGGCGTCAGCATGCTGTATTTTTTGCCGATCACTGCGTGCAACAGCGCGATTGTCGGGAAGCCGTTGCGTATCTCCCAGATCAAGTTCGGCAGAAAAATCAGAAACGAGATCGCGGCCCCGAGCCAGATCCATTTTCTTGCGAATTCGCGGCGCGCGTTCGTCAGCCAGAGTCCGATAAACACGCCGGTGCCAAAAAAAAGCATCGAGTGCTTGTTCAAAATTCCCACGCCCGCCACAAAGCCGAAGAGCAGCCACAATTTCTCCGAGCCGCCATTCAGGATGCGCGTCAGGATTGCCGCGCAAGCCATCCAGAAAAGCGGCTCAAAGGAATTCATGGAAAGAAAATTGTCGAAGGTGAGGTAAATGGGCGCGACGAGTACCGTGAGAGCGGCCAGGAATTGAGCGAAGCGCCGTCCGCCAAGTTCGCGCGCCATCCAGCCCGCGAGAATTATTTTGCCCGCTGCAGCCAGCGCGGGGAAAAATCGCAGCGCGAAAAGGGAATTGCCGAGTAACGTGCGCTCGAGGCGCGCGATCCACGCAATCAGGGGCGCCTGGTCCACATAGCCCCATGCCAGATGCTGGCCGCAGGCCGCGTAATAAAGTTCGTCGCGAAAGTAGCCGTACTGCCCGGAAAAAATGAAATGAAAAAGCGCGGCGAAAATGGCCAGCGCGTAGACGCTCCTGGCAAGCGGCATCTCGCATTGCGCCTTGGCGCGAAACGGCGCGTGCGATTGCGCAGGAAATGCCGAATCGACGATTGCCGCGGGTGGTGGCTGGACGCCTCCGGGCAAATGTGCCTCCTGACGACGCGCTGGCGTTTCCGCGGAATTCGTTCCGGGCGGCTGTATTGTAACAGAGCCAGCCGCGCGCATAACCCTATGAATATGGGCGCGACAGAAGAAGGGCAGGCGGGACAACGTTTGGCGGCGAAAAAGGCAACGGCCGCGAAGCGTTTGCGCGAACACTTTCATCTAATAGTTAAACTCGCATGGATGAGATTTTACAAATTCGGCGCGCGCATCCGGAAGAGAGCGGCTTCCTCACCGATTTGGCGATGCGCTCGAAGGCGCACTGGCCGTACGACCGCGCGTTCCTCGAAGATGTCAGGCCCGATCTGACGCTGCGGCCTGAAAAGTTTATGCCGGACTTTCACGTGTACATCCTCGAAGCGGCGGGCACGCCGGTGGGATTTTGCAGCCTGGTTCCGCTGGACCGTGAAACGGTGGAGCTCGACGATTTGTTTATCGAGCCGGATTGCATTGGCAAGGGGTATGGGCAGCGGTTGTGGAATTACGCAGTGAACCTGGCGCGCGAGTTGGGCTTCGCGAGGATTGTGCTGGTTTCGGATCCGTACGCGGAGCCGTTCTACGCGCGGCAAGGCGCCGTCCGCATCGGCGAAAAAACATCCTCGCTTCGGGCGGGACGCGTGCTGCCGGTCATGGAATATGAACTGGCTAGATAACTCGCTTGCTGCGGTTCTGCATGCCGCAACGGGATCGCGTGCCCGCGCGAGTAACTTCCTGCCGCCTCGTTGCCCCAGCTACTTCGCAATAAGAACCGTAATCGTGCCCGCAGCGGGGTCTGAAACAACGACATCGTCCTTGCCGTTTCCCGTCAAATCCGCGAGCGCAACGCCGCGGTTAATAAGCGGCCCCGCGGCTCCCGGAATTACTATCGCCGTGAGCCTGAATCCTCCGCCTTTCTTGCCCTGAAATAGCAGAACCTGATCGCTCCCCATGCACGTCACGACGAAGTCGCGTGTTCCGTCGCCGTTGAAATCGCCTATCGCAACGTTTGATGGATTCTCGCAGCCCAGCAAAGCAAAAGGAGATCCAGGCATGGGTGCGAAGCCGCCTTTGCCATCGCCAAGTAAGACTGTAGCGGCGATTTGCCGTTTATCTTTCACTTTAGCGCCATATGGAGTGATGACGAGGTCCGGGATTCCGTCTCCATCCATGTCACCAATCGCGACACTCCACGGCTCAGCTCCTGCCGGAAATGGAGAGCCTGAGGCTTGGTGAAATCCGCATTTTCCGTCTCCTAGCAAGATCGTGACCTTGTTCACGTTCCAATGCCCTATGGCCAGATCTGGCATGACGATATCCGGCGTCCCATCTCTGTCGAGGTCTGCTGAGCGCAGCGGGAGGTCCGAGCCGGGACCGGCGGGAAACATTGGACCATTCATGAGATTGCCCTTCCCATCGCCGATAAGTAACTCGATTTGGTTGTTGCCCCAGCTGTCAATTGCGGCGTCGAGCGGTTTGCCGTTTCCACAAAAATGTCCCGCGGCGAGGCCATGAGGATGCGGATGGGATTTTGTCGCGAGCGGTGAGTGAGGCGCTGGATGAAAACCGCCTTTGCCGTCGCCGAGGAACAGACTCACGTAGGGCGTTTGAGTATTGGGCACGACTACATCGAGGTTGTCGTCGCCATTGAAATCGCCGATGCCGATATCGCTAGGCGCGTGCCCGGCGGTGAAGGGCGAACCGGACGCAAGATGAAAGTGTCCTGTACCGTCCCCGAGAAACACCGAGAGCGTGCCTGGACCCGGATTTGCTACGATGATATCTCGCTTGCCATCATGATTCAGGTCCGCGACGGCGACGGACTGGGGATCCGCGTCAGATCGGAGCACGATTTGCATAAATTGCGTGCCGGAGGAAGGTGCCGCGCGCCCCAGCCATCGTGCGAAAGCTGAGACTGCGAAGAGAAGGACGGCGAACAGAATGGCGAACTTGCGCACCGGCGCGGTCTTATGAATCTTTGGCGAACGGCGCGCGACTGGCGCCGCGCCGTGTAGATAAAGCACGGTGCACCTCGCGAGAATTGCGGTGAGGATAGCACTAGTTCGCGATTGGGGCGAACCGGCGGGGCCCCGCGGGACTTCGGGACGGTTGCGTTGACGACTCTTGCGGCGGTCTGTTAAGTTGCTAATTAAGCGCACGAATATCCAAGGAGAACCTTCATGGCAACGGCAGTTTTTCCGAATGCTCATAAGAATTACATCAATGGCGAATGGGCGGACGCCTCGGGTGGGAAGGGAATCGAGAACCGCAATCCGGCGAACACGGATGACTTGGTCGGAATTTTCCCGGCGTCGACCGAAGAGGACGTCAACAAGGCCGTGGAAGCGGCGAAGAACGCGTTTGATAAATGGCGGCTGACGCCTGCGCCGAAGCGCGCGGAAATTTTATATCGCGCGGCGGAGATCATGATTCAGCGCAAGGAAGATTTGGCGCGCGACATGACGCGCGAAATGGGCAAAGTGCTGGCCGAGACGCGCGGTGATGTCCAGGAAGCCATCGACATGACGTATTTGATGGCAGGCGAAGGGCGGCGGCTATTTGGCCAGACGACTCCTTCGGAGCTGCCGAATAAATTCGCGATGAGCGTGCGCGCGCCAATCGGCGTCTGCGGATTGATCACTCCGTGGAATTTCCCCATCGCGATTCCGTCGTGGAAAATGATGCCTGCGCTCGTCTGCGGAAATACGGTGGTCATCAAACCTGCCGAAGACACACCGCTTTCCACGTATTACCTCGTTCAGATTCTCGAAGAGGCGGGACTGCCCGAAGGCGTCGCGAATATCGTCAGCGGCATGGGTCCCGACGCGGGCGCGGCGCTCGTGAATCATCCCGATGTGAAGCTGGTGAGCTTCACCGGCTCCTCGGAAGTTGGACGCATCGTGGCGCAGGCGTGCGCAGGCACGTTCAAGCATTGCCATCTGGAGATGGGCGGCAAGAATATTATTTTGGTGATGGATGATGCGAATATCGACCTCGCCGTCGACGGCGCGATTTGGGGCGGATTCGGCACCGCGGGACAGCGTTGCACGGCGGCGAGCCGCGTGGCCGTTCACAAAAAGACCTACCAAGAATTTGTCGATAAATTCGTGGCACGCACGAAACAATTGCGCGTCGGCGACGGCTTGCAGCCGGATATCGACATGGGCCCGGTAATTAACGAGACGCAATTGCAAACTGTCATGAAGTATGTCGAAATCGGCAAGCAGGAAGGCGCGAAAATCGCTGCTGGTGGAAATCGATTGAACAAAGGCGCGCATGCGAAGGGATGGTTCTACGAACCTACTGTGTTCATCGATTGCGACCCGAAGATGCGAATTTGCCAGGAGGAAATTTTCGGGCCGGTGGTTTCCGTGATGCCAATGAACAGTCTCGACGAAGCGATTGAAATCGCAAATGGTGTGAAGTATGGATTGTCGTCTTCGATTTACACGCGCAACGTGAACGACGCGTTTCGTGCGCAGCGCGATTTGGATACGGGCATCGTCTACGTGAATGCGCCGACGATTGGCGCTGAGACGCATCTGCCCTTCGGCGGCACGAAGCAGACCGGCAATGGCCATCGCGAATCCGGCGCGCCCGCCCTCGATTTTTACTCCGAGTGGAAGACGATCTACATCGACTACTCGGATCATCTCCAGCGCGCCCAAATCGACAACGCCGCAAGCTAGAGGCGTAAATTTCTTAACACAGCGAACTCCGTCTCGGATGCCGACGTGAGAATGTAGCCGTGGCCGTCACCGAGCGGATGCTGCTCAATCCACCGCTCCGCTTCGGAATTGTTCGCCGTCATAAACGCTTGCCAGTCGCCAGCAAACTTAATGTCGTTGTCGTACCTCGTGTAATCGCAAACGTAAAAATGGTCGGGCCCCTCAGGCAAAATGTCGACGCCCTCGAGCCCCCAAACGGCGATCTGTTCATTCGCGACCGCAATCGCGCGCAACGCATCTCCGTAAGTGAGGATTAGCTCGCTCCCCGATCGGGCGCCACGCTTCTTCAAATCTTCCGGAAGAGTGTTCTCTAAGTCACCCATGCGTTACGTCCTCAAGCCCCGTTATACGAATTCTGATCACACCTGATCGACTGCCGATGGCGGCGGCAGCGGCGGAGTTTGCGGCGCAACGACCGGATACATCGCGGGTGCGTATGACGCAGGTGGCGCGGCGGGAACGAAATTTCGTTGATACCACAGCGTTTCGCTTGACCGCTGCCACAGGCGCGTCGCAAGCCACCACAGAATCATTGTCTGGCCGAGGAAAAATGCCGCGGTGATCGCCGTCGGCGGCAGAATGTACATCCACAGCCACAACCCAAATCCAAAACCAATGCACGCAACGACGCCAATGCTGAAATACAGCCAGAACAGCCTGCCGAAATTTCCGAACGTCAGACGCCACGCAACCGCAAGCGACCGGCGCATGCGGGGCTCATTCTGGGCAACGGAATGAACTTCCGCTATGTCGAACCACAGCCGCAAAATCAGCACCAAAAACAATAGAACGATGTCCACAGCGATGCGGAACCACACACTCGTCATCGCGGAGACGGCGGTGTCCTCGATATGCCCGCCAATTCTGTTCGCGATGGCGTGAAGGATGGCGATGGGAATCAAGCAGAGCAGCAAAAATATCACCAGCCGGACGAAGCGCCAGAAAAACGCGCCGCTCGATTCGAAAAATTCCGCCGTCGTCACGCGGCTATCGCGACGATAGACTTCGAGAATCCCTCCCGTGACGAACAGCATGAACACAAAAAACACCAGAGAATACGCCATCGCTGCCAGCGAGACGTCCAGAGGAGAAATGCCCGGTTGCAACATCAATTCGCTGAATGCGCCCACGTCGAATCCATTCACAAGGCGCTGCGCCGCCAGGCTATGATCGAGAACGCTTCCGACGCGCGGCACGACTCCGTGGATCGAGAAGAACGCGAGGATGAAATTCACCGCGAAAATCCACCACAGAACGCGCTGGCGCCGCCAGACAAGTCCCGCGCCTCCCAAAAATGCGCTCGAATCGCGCTGCGCCATCATTCGCTCCTTCGGCGAAACTCTTACGTCAGATACGCCAGCAACTGCGAAAACCATTCGCTCACAAGCAGAAAAATATTGCCGATCTTCCGTGTCGCACGCCCATCCTCTGCTGCCGTTTGGCTGTCATTGTAGAAATTGCGATCCATCCACATTTTGTGTTGCGGGTCGATTTCGGCGGAGACGATTTTCGCGGGCTTCGTGTAGGAGTAGCGAATCCAGCGGTCTTTGCCGTCCCAGTGCTCGCGCGCCACTTCGCCATCGTCGAATTTCACTTCCAAGTCCACCGGCGCGATGAAATCGCCTTTGCGCCGCACGACCACCGTATCGCGATACTCCGGCGCGGCTTTTTTCAGCGAATCGTGTTTCGCTGCGGAGCCAGACTCGTTGTACCAGTGGGCTCGATCGGAGTGAATGCTGTCCACTTCATAATCGAGAATCTGCGTGCCTTTGAACGCTTGCTCGAAATACCAGCTCAAATCCTGCCCCGCCACTTCTTGGACCGTGTCCATGAAATCCTCGGGCGTGGGGTGCTTGAAGCGATAGCGCATGAAATACGTGCGCATCGCCTGCGCCATTTTATCCGGCCCGATGATTCTTTCGAGCGTCAGCAACACAGTCGCGGTT
>DATLSS010000083.1:0-4971 GCA_035534035.1 Candidatus Acidiferrales bacterium
GCGGTCCACGACGCGAAACGAATCGTCCTGTTTTTCGTCGTGTTTCTCGTCATGTTTCGGATCAACCACGAGGTGCTCCTTTGCAGATTTCGCCGTGGGAGGAATCGCACGACATCTTGAGTCTACCATTACTGCAAGCGGCCGTCACGACGGGAGCAAATTGTATCTTGTCAGCGGGCGCGGCGGTGCCGTACAGTGTCGGGTTGCGCGGAGAGAAAATAATATTCCTGTGGCGCTCCATTCGAAACATCTGAAAAAGACGAGGGGCCGGACGAAAGCCAAACCGTCGAGAGCGAAGCCGCGAGTGGCGGCCAAGCGTGCGGCGGATGCCGGGCGTTTGTTCGAGGGGCTGGTAGCGCTGCAGAAGCGGCTGCGAGCGGCGGCGAACGGATGCCCGTGGGACCGTGAGCAGACGCATGAGAGTTTGCGGCCATTTCTGGTCGAAGAAGCGTATGAGGTCCTCGACGCGATGGAGAAGGGCGACGCGGAGAAATTTGCGGGGGAGTTGGGCGACCTGCTGCTGCAAATCGTGTTTCATGCGGAACTGGCGCGCGAGGCGGGTCGGTTCGACATCGGCGACGTGATTCTGGCGGTGCACGCGAAGATGGTCCGGCGGCATCCGCATGTGTTTGGAAAAGTGAAGGCGGGGACGTCGGCGGAGGTGCTCAAGAATTGGGAGCAGATCAAGGCGGAAGAGCGGGTGGAGGAATCAAAAACTGCTCGGGGTGCCGCTGACGACTCTGTGTTGGGAGGAGTGCCGCGGGGACTTCCAGCGTTACTTGAAGCTTATCAGCTGACGCGGCGAGCCGCGAACGTGGGATTCGATTGGGAAAATATTGAAGGTGTGCTCGAGAAATTGGAAGAGGAGATTTCCGAGTTGCGCGAGGCTTTGTGTCAGCCAGAGAAAAACAGACTTCAAGTAAAGGCTGAAGAGGAGTTGGGGGACTTGTTGTTTGCAGCAGTGAATGTGGCGCGGTTCGCGGGCGCGGATCCCGAACTGGCTCTGAAGCGTGCGAACGCGAAATTCACGGCGCGATTCCAATGGATGGAGAACAAGGCGCGGGAACAGGGCCGGCGATTCGCCGACGTGCCGCGCGACGAAATGGAAGGACTATGGAACCAGGCAAAAGTCCCCGTCTAGCGGACGCGCCGATCACGGTGCGGCACTGCTCGACGCTCGAAGAATACAAAGAATGCGTTCGGATACAGCTCGTCACCTGGGGCGAGGATCTGGCGACGCCTTCGGGGCTGTTCGTGGTGGCGCGGGAAACGGGCGGGCAGACGCTGGGGGCGTTTGCCGGGTCGAAGCTGGTGGGGTTCACGCTGGGGCTGGCCGGATTTCATGAGGGCAAACGGATTATTCATTCGCACATGACGGCGGTGCTTTCCGAATATCGCGACCGTGGGATCGGCAGAATGTTGAAGCTGGCGCAGAGGAATGATGCGCTGGCGCGGGGAATTCATCTGGTGGAATGGACGTTTGATCCACTGGAGCTGAAAAACGCGCATTTCAATATCAACCGGCTGGGAGCGGTGGTGAAACGGTATATTCCGAACTGCTACGGGATCACGGAAAGTCCGCTGCATGCGGGATTGCCGACGGACCGGCTGGTGGCCGAATGGTATTTGGATTCGAAACGCGTAAGTGGAATTCTGATCGGAAAATTGCCACAGGCGCCGAGCGGCGCGGGGAGGGTTACGATTCCAGCGGACATCAGCGAACGCAAGCAAATCGATGCGGCAGCAGGGGCTCGCGTGCAGAGCGAGATGCGGGAACAGTTTTTGGAGAGGCTGAAAAGGGGATTCGTCGTGACGGGGCTGGAGATTGGGCCGAAGGAAGCGAGTTATATTTTCGAAAGGGCAGAAAGCGCGGCGGCGGAGATTGCCACGAAGTGAAGGCGTTTGCGAGTTCGGGGGTGAAGCAAGAGGATGCGCATACAAAAAGTGACCTTGCGGGAAATTCGCATGCCGATGGTGATGCGATTCGAGACCAGTTTTGGCGCGACGACCGACAGGCGGATTCTGCTGGTGGAGGTTGAGGCTGACGGCGTGCGCGGTTGGGGGGAATGCGTGGCGGGCGAGGCGCCGCATTATTCTCCGGAGACGATTGAGACGGCATGGCATATTCTGCGCGATTTTGTGTGGCCGGAAATTCGGGGCAGGGAATTCGGCGCGGCGCGCGAGGTTTGGCAGATGCTGGCGCACACGCGCGGGCACAATATGGCCAAGGGCGGGATCGAATCGGCGATTTGGGACGCGGAAGCAAAGCAGAAAGGCCAGCCGCTGTGGAAACTGCTTGGAGGAGTGCGCGACGAGATTTCGTGCGGCGTTTCGATCGGGATTCAAAAGAGCGTCGAAGAGTTGATGGCGAACGTGGAAAAGGAACTCGCGGCAGGATACCAGCGGATCAAGATCAAAGTGAAGCCGGGGCTCGAGTTGAAACCCGTTGAGGCGCTGCGAAAGCGTTGGCCGCGCATCCGGCTGATGGTGGACGCGAATTCCGCGTACCGGCTGGAGGATGCGCCGCTGCTGAAGCAGCTCGATCCGTTTGCGCTGATGATGATCGAGCAACCGCTGGGATGGGACGATATTTACAGTCACGCGAAATTGCAGAAACAGCTTGAAACTCCGATTTGCCTCGACGAATGCATCCACGATTATTCACACGCTGTGGCGGCGATTGAGATCGGCGCGTGCAAAATTATCAATATGAAGCTGGGGCGCGTGGGAGGGCATACACCGGCGCGGCGGATTCACGATTTGTGCAAGAAAAACGGAATTCCGGTGTGGTGCGGCGGAATGCTGGAGTCCGGGATTGGGCGCGCGCAAAATATCGCGCTTTCGACTCTGGAGAATTTCGCGCTGCCCGGCGACGTGTCGGCAAGCAAGCGCTACTGGGCCGAGGACATCATCGAGCCGGAAGTGGAAGTGACGCCGAAAGGAACGATCCAGGTTCCGTCGGGGCCCGGCATTGGGTTTGAGCCGAAGCTCGACCGCATTGAAAAGCTGACGGTGCGCCGCGAAGTGCTGGCGTAAACGGTGGAACGCGCACGCCATCCTGTCCTGCTTTATTCGCTGATCCTGCTGATGGTGGTAGGATGGTCGTTCAATTTCGTGATTGCGAAGATCACGCTGCGACATTTTGATCCCTACACGCTAACGTCATTCCGGATTATTTTTTCAGGCGTTTTCATGCTGCCGATTTATTTCGCGATGCCGCGGCGTTCGCGTTTCAATCGCAAAGATCTGTGGAATTTCGTGGTGCTGGGGTTTTTTGGCGTGGTGATCAACCGCGGATTTTTTATCGTGGGGCTGGATTACACGACGGCGGCGCGTTCGGCGCTGATCGTGGCCACGGGCCCGATCTTTGTGCTGGTCCTCGCGCGCGCGTACAGGCTGGAACAAATTACGCGCGGAAAGATTATCGGGATGGCGCTGTGCCTGACGGGCATCGTGGTGCTCGTCGGCGGAGACGCGCTGCATTTCCATGGCGGCACCGGCGCGGGAGACCTGGTTGCGATCGGCGGAACGATCGGGTTCGCGGTATACACGGTGCTGGCTAAGAAAGTGGCGCGGCAATACGACACGATTTCGATGAATATGTTTTGCAACATGGCCGGAGCAATTATGCTGCTGCCTTTGGGCGTCGAGGACGCCGCGCGGTTGCATTGGAGCGGCGTGGGCTGGGTTGGGTGGGTCGGGCTGGCGTATACGGTGCTGGTGTCGTCCGTGTTTGCGTACTTGATTTTCTTTTGGGCGCTGCGGCATATGACGGCGTCGAGATTGGCGGTTTTCACGTACGTGGAGCCTCCGCTGGCGATGCTGCTCGCAGTGATCTTTCTCGGGGAGAAATTGACCAGCACACTGCTCGCGGGAGGCGCGTTGATTCTGGCGGGAGTTTACATTACCGAGTTCTGGCCGGGCGCCGAAGAAGCGACGGTCGAGACGGCAGGCGCGTAGGCGACTCTGACCCGTGCTACACTCCGCGCTGAAATAAGCCAGTGAAGTGCCGAGGGTCTCCGCTGGTGCGACTTAAAGAAAGGCTTTAAGAATGGGTTTGGCTGACACGAAGCGAATCGCTGTGGTTCCCGGGGACGGGATCGGCAAGGAAGTGACGCCGACGGCGGTGAAGGCGCTCGAAGCAGCCTGCGCGGCGGGCGGAAAGAAACTGGCCTTCACGCACTTTGACTGGGGAGCGGATCGATTTCTGCGCGACGGGACGACGCTGCCGCAGGACGCTCCGGAAATGCTGCGGCGCGACTTCGACGCGATTCTTTTTGGGGCGCTGGGGGATCCACGCGTTCCGTCGAATCAGCACGCGGCGGATATCTTGCTGGGGCTGCGTTTCAAGCTCGACCTTTACGTGAACGCGCGGCCGTGTGTACTGTTCGACAAGCGCCTCACGCCTTTGCGGGATCGCGAGGAAAAAGACGTCAACTTTATTGTGTTCCGCGAAAACACAGAGGGCGCGTATGCGGGAATCGGCGGGAACTTCAAGCGCGGCACGCCGGATGAAGTAGCGGTGCAGGAGGATGTGAACACGCGCAAAGGAGTCGAAAGGATTATTCGGTATGCGTTCGAATATGCGCGGCGCAAAAAGCTGAAGCGCGTCTGCATGAGCGATAAATCGAACGCGATGACGTTTGGGCACGGGTTGTGGCAGCGCGTGTGGGCCGAGGTGCGCAAGGAATACGCGGAAATCGAATCGAGGCACCTGTATTTCGACACGCTGACGATGGAGATGGTGCGCGACCCGTCGCAGTTCGACGTGATTGTAACGTGCAATTTGTTTGGCGACATCGCGAGCGACCTGGGCGCGCAGCTTGCGGGAGGATTGGGGCTGGCGCCTTCAGGAAATATTCATCCGGGACAAGCTTCGCTGTTCGAGCCGGTGCATGGCTCGGCGCCAAATATCGCGGGGAAAAACGTGGCGAATCCATTCGGCTCGGCGCTGGCGGGCGCGATGATGCT
>DATLSS010000084.1:0-19144 GCA_035534035.1 Candidatus Acidiferrales bacterium
CATAAGACAACATGAAAATCAAGTGCGATTGGCGAGTGCGAAAATAGGGGGGTCTACTGCGGAAGGACCGCCGGGTGGGAGAAACCGGCGATCTTACGGACGCCGAGGCGGCCCGTTAATGTCGATCTTCCGAAACGGCTGGAAGATGAGCTGAGGAAAACCTTTTCGCAATCTTGCGCGGATTGCAAGGAAAAAAATTTATGCCGCCGTGGATTGCGCGTGTTCGTCCCAGCGAACGGAGACGAGTTTCGACACGCCAGGCTCCTGCATCGTGACGCCGTAGAGCACCGTACCCATTTCCATTGTTTTGCGATTGTGGGTGACGATGATGAATTGGGTTTGCTCGCCCATGTCGAGGAGCATGCGATTGAAACGGCCGACGTTGGCTTCGTCGAGAGGGGCGTCGACTTCATCGAGAATGCAGAACGGACTGGGCTGGAAACGGAAGACGGCGATGAGCAACGCGAGCGCGGTCATGGCCTTTTCGCCGCCAGAGAGCAGCATAATATTTTGCAGGCGCTTGCCCGGCGGCTGCGCGACGATATCGATGCCGCAATCGCCGGAGCTGTCGGGCTCCGTGAGGCGCATTTCGCCGCTGCCGCCGCCGAAGAGAGTGCGGAAAGCCTCGCCAAAATTGCGATTGATGACGGTGAACGCTTCTTCGAATTTCTGCCGCGAGACAGTATCGAGTTCGGTGATGGCTTGCTGCGTGTTTTGAATGGACTGAACGAGGTCGTCGCGCTCGCGGGTGAGGAAGGAATTGCGCTGGTCGCAGTCCTGATACTCTTCGAGCGCCATCATGTTGACCGGGCCCATGGATTCGAGGCGCTCTTTGATACCCATATAGCTGGCTTCGGTGGTGACCAATTCGTCGCCGGTGAGAAGCTGTTCTTGCTGCGCGATGAGTTCCTCGGGCTGAGCGTTGGCTTCGGAAACACAGGTTTGGCGAAGATGTTCGCGATCGGAATCATTGCGGGCTTTTTCGATTTCGTGGTGGGTGCGATTGGCGCGCAATTCCTCGAGTGAAACGCGTCGCCCGCGGAGGTTCTCATCAAGAGCCGCGGCGTGTTCGCGTTGGGAATTCCACTGTTGTTCGAGTTGGACCTGACGTTGCTCGAACTGCGATTTCTCGCTGCGATAGTGTTCGACCTGCTGCTGGAGTTGGGAATTGCTCGACTCGCGTCCGGTTTTCTCTCGCGCGAGCCCATCGCGCTGGCCGGTTAGCACTGTGAGGCGTTCGAGGGCCTGGCTCGATTCCTCGGCGAGGCGCGACTCGAGTGTCTCAGCATTCGCAAGGCGTTCGGCCATGGCGGCTAGTTCCTCGCGGCGGGCGGAAAGTTCGCCTTGCTGAGTGAGGAGAGCGTCGCGCAACGTGGCGAGACGCTTCGTGGCCGCTGCGGCTTCCTGCTCGGCCGTGGCGCGAGAGACAAGGGTCTGTTCGCTTAGGAGACGAGCTTCCGAAGCGCGGGCGCGGGCCTGTTCGGCGTCGGCCTCAAGGCGAGCGACTTCGCGTTGCGCTTCAGCAAGCTGCTGTTCGAGGCGCGAAAGATCCTCGCGGGCTTGCTCGAACTGATGGAAGGCGCCCACGCGCGCTTTCTCGGATTCGAAGTGCGCGGCGAGTTGCTGTTCCAGTGCACCCTCGATGCGCCGCTGGTCTTCTTCGGTGCGAGCCAACTCGGCCCGCGTTTCGGAAGCGAGGCGTTCGAGGCGAACGACTTCGGCTCCGTGCATGCGCAATTCGCGTTTGAGAGCGAGCGGGCCGGCTTCACCGGGACGGCCGCCGGTGACCATGCGGCCGTGGTAGCAGGTGCCGTCGAGCGTTACGAAGTATTGCTGCGGATTTTCGCGAGCGAGTTTTTCGGCTTCGGCGGCGGTTTCAATTAAATATGTGCCCTCGAGTTTGGACAGGAATTGTTTTGCAGCGGGACCGAGCGGATCGCGGAAGTCGACGAGGCGATCGAGGCGAGAAACGATGCCCGCGGAGGAAAGAGATGCTGAGTCGGGCCGGGGCTCGTACTTCATCTGGTGCAGGGAATCGACGAAGAAAGTGGCGCGGCCGCCCATCTCTTCGCGCAAAAGGGTGATGCCGGCGCGGGCGTGATCGAAAGTTTCGACGACGACGTATTCGAGTTCGTCGCGGAGGAATTGCTCGATTGCGCCTTCGTACTGTTCTTCGACTTCCACGTAATCGGCGAGGACTCCGACGGCGCGGAAGCCGCGCGAATCAACTTCGCCGTTCACGGCGAAAAGTTTTTGCACCGCTTCGGCGGTGTACGCGCGGTCATTGAGAATCTGCTCAAGCGAGGCGCGGCGGGCGCGCTCGGCGGAAAGATCCTCACGAAACTTTTCGTTGTACTGAGCGGTTTCCTGATGCGCGCGGCGCGTTGCGGCAAGGGACTCCTGAGCGTTGCGAACCTGCCCGGCGAGTTCTAGAGCGTTCGCTTCGGCTTGGCGATGGCGGGCCTCGGCACCCTGCACTTTTTCGGCTTGCGACGAACGTTCGGCTTCGAGGCGAGATAAGTTTTTCTGGCGTTGCGCCTGATCGATGGCAATGCGGGCAGCCTGATCTTCGGCCTGGAGGGATTCGACCTGCGCGCGCACGGAATCCTCGCCGCTGCGTGACGCCGTGTCGCGCAGAGTGGCAATGAGCTGTTCGATGGCGGCCTGCTCGGCAGTGCCGGATTCGATCTGACGCGCGAAATTTTGGAGGTGCGAATCGAGATTGGCGGATTCGGCGCGCAGAAGCGTGACGCCTTCGCGATGGCCCGCGAGGTGCGTCTCGACTTGCGCGGCCTGCGCTTCGGACTGAGCAATTTCCGCGGCGAGCTGGGTGACGCGCGAATCGATCTGCGCGGCTTGCTCGCGATTAAAGGAAATGCGATTTTCGGCGCGGTCGAGTTCAAGCGCGGATTGATTGAGAAGATTTTGAAGCTGGCGCAGCTCGTTTTCGAGTTCGTAAGTCCGGGCGCTGAGGCGTTCCTGCTCGGACTCGAGTTCGCGAATCGCAGAGCTCTCACTGTTTTCGGAAGCAATCATTTCACCGAGGATTGCTTCCAGACGCTCGGCTTCGGATTCAAGGTGGCGCGCCTTACTGGCGAGGACGGTGCGCATGAGACCGCGCATCTCTTCGCGCAATTCGGCGTAGCGGCGGGCCTTCGAGGCTTGGCGCTTGAGCGAGGCGAGCTGTTTTTCGACTTCGACGAGAATGTCGTTGACGCGGGAAAGATTTACTTTTGAGGCTTCGAGCTTTGCTTCGGCAAGGCGGCGCTTGGTTTTGTAAACGGTGATTCCCGCAGCTTCCTCGATGAGAGCACGACGATCCATGGGCCGCGAATTCAGGATTTGGCCGATACGGCCCTGTTCGATGATGGCGTAGGAATCGGGGCCGAGGCCCATGCCCATGAAAAGTTCTTGAACGTCGCGAAGACGAGCCACGCGGCCATTGATGAGATATTCACTTTGTCCGGAGCGATAGAGGCGGCGGCCCACGACGACTTCGCCGGGCTTGACGTTGACAGCGGGCTTGTCCTGCGCGCGTTTTTTCCAGTGCATGTCGGGCTTTGACGCGGCGTCCTCGGCGGCGGGCTCCGCGGATTCGGCTGCGACTCCTTCCAGTTCGGCTGAAGCGGATTCGGCGGGAACGGCGGCGGAATTTTCAGGGCTATTTTCCGGGGAACTTTCGGGCTTGTCGCCAAAAACTTTGGCGACGGCGTCGGCGAGCTCCGGGTCAACTAATGTGAGAGAGACTTCGGAGATGCCCATGGGCGGGCGCTTGATGGTGCCGTTGAAGATGCAGTCGGACATGCGCTCGGCGCGAAGCATTTTGTGGCTCTGCTCGCCGAGAACCCAGGAGATGGCGTCGACGACATTTGATTTGCCGCAGCCGTTGGGGCCAATGATGCATGTGACGCCGCTGCCGCTGAAGACGATTTGCGTCTTCTCGCAGAAGGATTTGAAGCCCAGTAATTCGACTTTACGCAGTTTGAGCACGCTGCTCCTCGGAAATAGCCTGGCTCTTCCCTATGGTGCATGGAAGCAGCCTGAATTTTGCAACTTCCAGCAGAGGATTTTGAGACAAAAATCATGGCGGGTCGCAGTATGCGGGCCCAGCCGTCTGGCGCATCAGATCGGCGGTGATGCGGAAGAAGATAGCATGAGGCCCAAGGCGTGTAAAGCATTCGCCCGGGGAATGTGCCCGAATGTTGCCCTCTTGAATGGCCGTTAGATCGAGTTGAGCTTATTTCAAATACTCCTGGTACCAGGCGACCATGCGGTTGAGACGATCGAGTTCGTGCTTTTCTTCATGGAAGCCGTGATTTTCGCGCGGGTACTCAACAAGCTCCGCTGGCGCGCCATAAAACTTCAAGCCGCGATAGAGGCCGGTGCTTTGGCCGAGAGGGTCGGTGGTGTCGGCCTGACCCTGAAGAATCAGGATGGGCGTGTGGGCGTTCTTGAGATAGAGATAAGGCGAGTGCTTAAGCATGTCTTCCGGGTGGTTATAGGGAAGACCCCAAAACCATTTGTCGTACGAAGGGCCATTTTCTGTTTCGAACTCGGCGATCAAATCGACCATGCCGGCGCCGGAAACGGCGGCCTTGAAGCGATTGGTCTGCGTGATGGCCCATTCGGCCATGTAGCCACCGTAAGACCATCCGCCGATGCCGAGACGATTCGGATCGGCGACGCCTTTCTTGACGAGGTAGTCAACGCCGGCCATGACGTCCTTGAAATCGGCCCCACCCCAATCGGCGCGATTCATCTCAACGAATTTTTCGCCGTAGCCGGTAGAGCCACGAATGTTGAAATAAGCGACGGCAAAGCCATGCGCGGCAAGGAGCTGGCCCCAGGAGTCAATATTGTCAGACCACGCGCCCGTGGGACCTCCGTGGACGAGAACGACAAGAGGCATGGCGCCACTGCCGGAATAATCGAGAGGCTTCAGCAGTTCGCCTTCGATTTCAAGACTGTCGAAGCTGCGGTAGTGGAAGAAGCTGGGCTTTGAGAGGATTACGGAATCCCAGCTTGAATTCAGATGGGAGAGACGATCGGCTGAACTGTTGGCGGGTGCGAGATAGATTTCAGGAGGCGCGGTGGCTGTGCCTCCGACGAATGCGATTGTTCCCGAAGGAGCGACGGCGAAGGCACGCGGATTAGGGCTGATGCCGCTGATGATTTTTGCGGAGCCGTCCGCGCTGACGGAATATAGCGTTGTCTTGAATCCAGTTTCGGCCACGGCCATCAAGCTGCTGTTGGGGCGCCATTCGATGCCGTTCATGGGGCGATCCAGACTGGTGCTCGTGAGGTTGTGGCTTGGCTGCGTGGGCGGCGCGTCGATCGAACGGATGTAAATATCGGTAGGCTCGGGGCCATCGACGCGCGAGGCGATGTAGGCGAGTTGCTTGCCGTCGGGGGAAACGCGAATGCCGCCGAAGGGGCCCTTGGGCGCGAAGAGCAACGACATTTTGCCGTCCGTCGTCTCGACGGAAAAAACCCGATTGGTGTTGTCTTCGGACTCGGGATGATCGGTGGCGGAGACGATCAGATGGTCGCTTTGCGGGATCCATTGCGCTTCTCTGACTTGCCACTTTTCGTCCGTGAGCGCGCGAGCTTTTTTCGTTGCCACGTCGAGAATCCAGATGCGGGCGTGCTTGTTGTCATGATCAACGACGATGGCGTCATCTTTATCTTTCTGCTTTTTTTCTTTGGCGGCTGTGGGCGCGTCGGGAGCGACGAAGGCGATTTGTTTGCCGTCCGGGGACCATGCGAATGAAGTGATGTTGCGCTTGCCTTCGGTGATGGCATAGGCGTCGCCGCCGTTGGAGGGCATCAGGTAAATTTGCCGGAACTCATTGCGATTGGAAAGGAAGGCTAGGAATTTTCCGTCGGGGGACCAGCGGGGCGAGTTGTCGGTCTTCTCGGAGAAGGTGTACTGGCGAACTTGGCGCGTCGCCACGTCCATCATCCAAATGTGCTGCGGATTATTTGTGCCCTTGGGCGGCTCGGCAACCGTGAAAGCGAGGCGCGCGCCGTCGGGCGAGAAGCGCAGGTCGGAGATGCGGCGCAAGTTCAGGGCTTGTTCGGGAGTCAATCGCTGGCCGGCTGGCGAATCGGCTGCGTTTCGCGGTTTCGCGAGAGCAAGCGGGCTGGCAAGCAATAGAATCGCAAATGTACTGGCAAGGGAACATGATTTCATAACGGCTCCAGGCTGAGCGGACAATGTAGTGATGCGCGGCGCATTCGTCAATTGAGATTTGGGGTGGAATTTTGAGTGGGATTTGGAGCGCGATTTGATACGGCGCGTTGACTTGCTCATACGCTGAACGTAGGATGGCGGCCATGTTCCGCTCAAGATTGATGGAGAGTGCGTGAATTCATCGGCAAATGTTCCGCGAGGCAGGAGTTTTGCAATCGCCATTGCGTTGTATGCGTTGATCATTTGCCTAACTGCGATTCGTTCGCGGCCGCCGGCTCCCAAACCGGCTGGTGCGCCTCGGGCTGAATTTTCAAGCGTGCGAGCACGGAGTGTCTTGCAGCAACTCGTTGGTGATAGTGTGCCGCATCCTGTGGGCAGCATCGAAAACAGCGTAGTGCGCGGACGCGTGGTCGCGCAATTCAAGCGATTGGGATATTGGCCGCAAGTTCAAACGGGATTTGCCTGCGACATGTATGGAACTTGCGCCGCGGTGAAGAACGTGGTTGCGCGTCTCGATGGGCGGGAGCCCGGTCCCGCCGTGATGCTTTCGGCGCACTATGATTCTGTGCCAGCGGGCCCGGGGGCTTCCGACGACGGCGCGAACGTTGCGGCCATACTCGAAATTGCGCGCGCGCTGAAAGCGTCCGCGCCGCCCCGGCATCCAGTTATTTTTCTGATCGACGACGGCGAGGAGGCGGGCCTGCTCGGCGCGGAAGCCTTCGTGGCAAGCGACCCGTGGGCGAAGGATGTGCGTGCGGATGTGAACATGGAAGCGCGCGGGACTTCCGGGCCGAGCGCGATGTTCGAGACGGGCAGCGCGAACACGTGGCTGATGCGAATGTATGCGGGCGCCGTACGGCATCCGGACGCGACGTCAATTTTCTATGCGGTCTATAAACTTTTGCCCAACGATACGGACTTCACCGTATTCAAGCGCGCCCATTATCAAGGATTCAATTTCGCGTTCATCGGCGACGTGGCGCACTATCACACGCCGCTTGATAATTTCGCGAATGCGAGCGGGAACAGCATTCAACATCAGGGCGACAATGCCTTGGCGACGGTTCGTGCACTGGCGAATTCCAGCCTTCAGCCTGAAGGGAATTCGGAGGCGGTGTTTTTTGACCTGTTTGGGTGGAAGACAATCTGGTGGCCAGCGAGGCGGACGATCGGTTTCGCCGCGTTGGTATTGGCGCTTGTAATTTTTGAAATTGCGATCTTTGTGCGGCGCGGGCAGATGCGAGCGAAACAGTTTCTCGCGGGACTTGCCAGTTGGCCGCTGACGATTATTGCGAGCGCAGTCTTTGGAGGGATTTTATATTTTTTGCTTCGCGCGGCGGGGGCGTTCCCAGCTAGATGGATCGCGCATCCCTCGCCATTGCTGGTGGCATTTTGGGCGATGGGGTTCTTTGCAGTCACGATTGTGAGCTTGTGGTTTTGGCGAGCCGCAGGATTCTGGGGACTTTGGAGCGGCTTGTGGATTTGGTGGGCATTGGCATCGTTGGTTTTGGCGTTGCTGGCTCCGGCGTTTAGTTATGTGTTCGTGGTGCCGGCGCTGGCGGCGGGTATTTTCGGATTGGCGGCGATGTTTAACCGAAAGGAAAACAGCAGCATCAGTTCAGCTGTTGCAACTGTGCCCGCGGTGGTTGCGGCTGCGGTTGCCATCGAGGCGATTTGGTTCCTATACGATGCGCTGGGCGGAATCGCGTTACCGGGAATCGCGGTGCTCGTCGCGCTGATTGCAACACCGCTTGCAGCATTGGTCGGAACCGTTTCTCCACGCAGGCGGTGGGTTTTTCCTGGCGCTGCGATGGCTGCGGTGATTATCGGAGCCGGGTCATCTTTATTGTTGCCCGCCTTCTCCGTGAAATCGCCCGAAGCGCTCGATCTCGAATATGTTCAAGACGCCGACAGTGGCAAATCCTATTGGACGGCGGATTCGGTTTCAGACCGTCTGCCACGAAGTTTACTCAACGCGGGACATTTCTCAAATAAAACGCAATTAATTCATCCGTGGGGCACACAGGGGGCGCCCGCTGTGGATGCGCCAGAATTAAACTTCCCTTCGCCGACGCTTACCATTCGTCAGGCGTCTTCTTCCGGGGGGAAGTGGCGCTATGATGTTCTGTTGCGGTCGCCGCGTGGCGCACAGGAGATCATGCTCGCTTTTCCTCCGGATTCAGGCGTCGCATCCCTTTCGATGCAAGGCCACGCAATTCCGGAATTGAGCGCACGCCTGCTCGGCTACACTCACGGCTGGCAGCCCTACGATTGCCTGAGTGTGCCGCCAGAAGGCGTTGAGATGCAATTCACGCTTCCGAATGCGAAGCCAGCGGATCTTTTCCTGATGGATCAGAGTTTCGGACTGCCGCAACAGGGCGCGTTTCTGCAACGTGCGCGGCCAGGGACGGCTGTGCCCATTCAAGACGGAGATGTCGCGGTAGTAACGCGACGCTTAACGCTAAAGCCTCAGTAGATACGCCTTGAACATCGGCATTTCCACCTGGTTTGCCAGCAGCATATCACTCGGCTAGAATGACCACTTCGAAGAATCACAATTCCTATTGCAAGGACGATTCAGCCCCGGTGAGTGAGCCGCACACAATGCAGGAGACGGAGAAGGGTGCTAAGGTGGGCGAAATCCTGCTCGAAAACACGCTGAGCAACCGCAAAGAAGTTTTTGCGCCGCTGCATCCGGGAGAGGTTCGCATGTACACGTGCGGGCCGACCGTATACGACTATGCGCACATCGGCAATTACCGGACGTTCGTGTTTCAGGATACTTTGCGGCGATTTCTGCGCTCGCGCGGTCTGCGCATGGATCATGTGATGAACATGACTGATGTGGACGACCGGATTATTCAAAATGCGGCGGAAAAGGGCATCAGCATTTTCGATTACACGGCGAAATACATTCAGGCGTTCAAGGAAGACATGGCCGCGCTGAGCCTGGAAACGCCGGAGCATCTGATTCGCGCGACGGATCACATCGACGACATGGTCGCGCTGATCGAGAAGCTGGATGCCAAAGGATTAACGTATCGCAGCGACGGCTCGATTTACTATCGCATAGCGAAGTTTCCTGACTACGGCAAGCTGTCGAAAGTCGACATGAGCGGCATTCAGGCGGGAGCGCGCGTGGAAGTGGACCGCTACGAGAAGGCGGACGCGCGGGATTTCGCGCTCTGGAAGTCCCCTAAGCCGGGAGAGCATTTCTGGGATACGCGAATTGGGCCGGGACGTCCGGGATGGCACATCGAATGCTCGGCGATGGCCATGAAATATCTGGGCGAGACCCTGGATATCCACACTGGCGGAGTTGATCTGGCGTTTCCGCATCACGAAAACGAAATTGCGCAGAGCGAAGCCGCGACCGGGCATCCTTTTGTGAAATATTGGCTGCACGCCGAGCACTTGATCATTGATGGCGAGAAAATGTCGAAATCGCTGGGGAATTTTTATACGCTGCGCGACTTGTTGAAGAAGGGCCACAAGCCATCGACGATTCGCTACATGCTCGCTTCGGTGCCCTACCGGCGGCAGCTTAATTTCACCGGTGAGAGCATTCAGCAAGCGGCCAGCTCCGTGGAGCGGCTGCGAAATTTTGTGGCGCGGATCAAGGAAGGGAAGTTTCCAGCGGGCGCGAATCCGGGGATGGCTGCGCGAACTGAAAAGGCGGAGGCGGATTTCGATGCAGGTCTCGCGGACGATTTGAATACTGCCGTGGCACTCGCGGCGATCTTTGATTTAGTGCGCGATGTGAACACGGCCATTGACCGCGGCGAATTCCGCGAGCAAGATGTGGCGCACGTGATGGCGGCGATGAAGAAATTCGATGCAATTTTTGCCATCGTTGAGGATAACGACGCGGCGAAGGTTCGCGCGCTGGGATTTGAATCGGACGCTACGGAAATGGGCGCGGCAGAAATCGATGCCCTGGTTGCAGAACGCCAGCGGGCGCGCAAGGAGCGAAACTTCAAGCGCGCGGACGAGATCCGCCAGGAGCTTGCGGAACGTGGTATTCTTCTGGAAGATACCCGCGAAGGCGGGATCCGTTGGAAAAAAAAGTGAAACTGCAATTCGAAAATCCGATCTCGTGGCACAGTGTGCCTTCCCGCCAGAGGCCCAGCCTGTTTGGCGTTGACTAACAACCCTTCCTCCATTTGCACGGTGTCACCGATAAATTTAGCGGGCGACGCAAAGAAATCCAAATTCAGGAGGAAGAAATGAAGAAAGCTACGAGTTGGAAACTGCCTCGTTTAACGACGAAGATTCCGGGACCGAGGGCCAAGAAGCTCATTGGAAGGGATGCGAAATTCGTTTCGTCGTCCTACACGCGAAGTTACCCGCTGGTTGCCAAGCGCGGGCGCGGCGCGCTGATCGAAGATGTTGACGGCAATCGTTTCCTCGATTTCGCCGCGGGAATCGCAGTCGTCGCGACGGGCCATTGCCATCCAGCAGTCGTCGCCGCAATCCAGAAACAGGCCGCTCAGCTGATCCACATGTCGGGCACGGATTTTTATTACGAGAACATGGTCGAACTTGCGGAGAAATTGGCATCCATCGCGCCGGGGAAAGATCCCAAGCGCGTGTATTTCGGCAATTCCGGTACTGAGGCGATTGAAGCGGCGATGAAGTTGGCGCGATATCACACCAAGCGCGACAAGTTCATCGCGTTTTATGGGTG
Organism: Candidatus Acidiferrales bacterium; assembly: GCA_035534035.1. Lineage (GTDB taxonomy): Bacteria > Acidobacteriota > Terriglobia > Acidiferrales > UBA7541 > DAHUXN01. The sequence continues at coordinate 10,881 of DATLSS010000084.1, forward strand.
CTTTCACGGGAGGACGATGGGGTCGCTGTCGCTCACTGCGAGCAAAGCGATCCAACGCAAAGGATTCGGGCCGCTACTTGGGGGTGTGGCGCACATTCCGTATCCGAATCCGTATCGCGATCCGGGCCAGAGCGAGGAGTCTTCCACCGAACAGTGTCTGGAATTCCTGGAGGATCAGGTTTTTCACCGGCTGACGGATCCCGCTGATGTGGCGGCGATTTTTGTGGAACCGATTCAAGGCGAAGGCGGATACGTGTCGGCGCCGGCTGCGTTTCTGCGGGAACTGCAGAGGATTTGCCGGAAGCACGAGATTCTGCTTGTCGCCGACGAAGTGCAGTGCGGAATGGGGCGAACCGGGAAGTGGTGGGCTTCGGACCATGCGGGAATCGATCCGGATATCGTTTGTGTGGCGAAGGGAATTGCGTCGGGCATGCCGCTTGGTGCGACGATTGCGCGGACGGGCATTATGAACTGGCCACCGGGTGCGCATGCTTCCACATTTGGAGGCAATCCGATTTGCGTGGCCGCGTCGCTCGCAACAATCGATCTGGTTGAGCGGAAATATATGGCGAATGCCGCGCGGATGGGCGAGTTCATCATGGGGCTACTGACCGATTGGCGCGAGCAGTATCCGATTGTCGGAGATGTTCGCGGCAAGGGGCTGATGATTGGAATCGAAATTGTGCGCGATCAACAAACGAAAGAAAGGGCGGCCGATTTGCGGAATAAGATCGTCGACCGAGCGTTTCACAAAGGGCTGCTGATTCTTGGCGCGGGGGAAAATTCAATAAGGTTGGCGCCGCCGCTTGTCATTGACGAAGAACAGGCGGAACATGCTGTTCGCACGCTCGGCGAGTGCATTGCCGAAGTGCAAAGATCGCGTTAGCGCGCGATTTCTGATTGCGGAGGACGATTGCCTCGTATTTTGGACGTCGGCTGCGGGCAGCAAAAATATCCGGGCTCGATCGGTATCGACATGAACCCGGACACCGCCGCCGACGTGCTCTGCCATTTGGATCGAGGCTTACTGCCGTTCCGCGACAACACTTTTGATGAGGTTCGCGCGACGCATCTGATCGAGCACGTCGATAATATTATCCGCACGGTGGAGGAATTTCATCGCGTGACGCGGGCCGGCGGGATTATCGTGCTGATCACGCCACATTACACGGACTTCAGTTCTTTTTGCGATCCGACTCACAAGTGGCATTTGAATAGTTTTTCGTTTCGATATTTTTATCCCGAGGGGATTCACGGCCACGACCACTGGTATTCCCGGGTGCGCTTGCGGCAACGACGACTTCGTGTGCGATTGCTGCAGCTTTGGCGGTATCTTGGTTTCGAATTCCTGGTGAACCATTCGGTGCGTTTCCGACGATTTTGGGAATTTTATTTGTGTTACGTGATTCGCGGAAAAGTGATGGAATTTGAGCTGGAGGTTATCAAGTAAAGTGCCGTTGCTTTCACGAGCGCCTGGCGGTTCGTCGCGGACTGGCGGAATCGCGCGATGGGGGAATCATCGAAAGACGCGGCGCGCCGGACTGGAATTCACGGCGAGACATACGCGCATTGGTATTTGCGGCGGCACGGGTACCTTTTTGTGAGGGCAATTACCGCATTCCAGAAGGCAAGGGCGAGATTGATTTGGTGGGTTACGATGGATCCGTGCTCGCTTTTGTCGAAGTGAAAACACGAAGTGGGACGGAGGAGCGTCCGGGGCAATCGGAAGAAGCCATAACCGCGGAAAAGCGCAGGTATCTGGAGCGAATGGCGAGGCGTTTTATGGCCGAGCGACGCGCGCGACGTTTCCTGGCGTTTCGATCTTGTGAGGATTGAAAGCCGTGCCGGATGCGCGCCGGAGATTCGTCTGTACAAAAATGCGTTCGCGGCGAAGAATTAGAACGCATACGGGGCGACGTTTTTTCATTATCGCGGACGCGACAACGTTTGAACAAGCGAATGATAGTTTCTTCAGGCTATGGTTGAATTGAATTGCAAACGAGGAGGAGCACAGATTGCCCGATCTACGTAAGGATCCGATAACAGGCCGGTGGGTAATTATTTCAAGCGATCGCGGGAAGAGACCGTCAGACTTCGTCCGCGAGAGCGTGCAGATGAAGGGGAGTTCGTTCTGTCCGTTCTGTCCCGGCAATGAAACGAAAACGCCGCCAGAAATTCTGGCCTATGGGAGGAACGGCAGCGGAAAGGATACGCCGGGATGGACGGTGCGCGTGGTACCGAATAAATTCCCGGCACTGGGGATCGAAGGGAACCTCGATAGACAAGGCGAGGGATTGTTTGATCGCATGAACGGGATCGGCGCGCACGAAGTGATCATTGAGACGCCGGACCATCAGAGCACGCTGGCGACGCTACCGGAAAAGGCCCTCGAAGAAGTACTGTGGGCGTATCGAGATCGCGTGCTGGACCTGAAAAATGACAAGCGCTTTCGATACATTCTGCTCTTCAAGAATCATGGAGAAGCGGCGGGAGCATCGCTCGAGCACACGCATTCGCAATTGATTGCGTTGCCGATCGTGCCGAAGCGCGTCCGCGAAGAAGTCGACAACTCGCGGCGGTATTACGAGGTGAAAGAACGCTGTATTTTTTGCGACATGATCCGGCAGGAAATGGAGACAGGCACACGCGTGATTCTTAGCAACGATCAGTTTATCGCTTTAGCCCCGTACGCGCCGCGATTTCCATTCGAGACGTGGGTTCTGCCGCTGCAGCACCACTCGTCATTCGAAAATCAAGCGAGTCCCGTATATACGAGTTTGGCGAAACTTTTTCACGAGTTCCTGGCGCGTCTGGATGTGGTTCTGAATCGCCCGGCGTACAATTACGTGATCCATACGTCGCCGATCGGCGAGGAAATCAATGATCACTATCACTGGCACGTGGAAATGATGCCGAAACTGACGCGTGTGGCGGGGTTCGAGTGGGGGACGGGTTTTTATATCAACCCCACGCCGCCGGAAGAGGCGGCGCGGTTCTTGCGTGAGGCGCAACTCTAAATCGCTGCCCTTAGACCAGCACTTCAGGCACTTCCATCCGGCCGCCCCGGAAGGCGGATTCGAACGCGGCGACGCATTTTGGATCAAAGTCCGTCCCCGCGCCTTTCGTGATGATATCGCGCGCTTCGAATGGGGACATTGCTTTACGATAAGGGCGATCGCTGACGAGCGCGTCATAGACATCGGCCACGGTGATGATGCGCGCTTCGATGGGAATATCTTCGCCCTTGGTTGGGTGGTAGCCCGAGCCATCGAATTTATCGTGATGAGCAAGGATGATCGGGAGCACACGGCGCAAGGTTCCGCCAACGGCCACTGGGCGAAGGGCTTCCACGCCTCTGGGTAGGTGAGCCTGCACTTCGACGATTTCGTCTTCCGAGAGGCGCGCCGATTTGTAGAGGATGTTGCGGCTGACTTCGAGCTTTCCGATATCGTGGAGAAGAGCCGCGGCACGCACATCTTCAATTTGCTCGTCGGGCATGCCCATCTCAGCCGCCATGCGCGCGGCATAGACTGAAACGCGGAACGAATGGTTCTGCGTGTACTTGTCGTTGGAAATCACCTGGCAGAGAATTTGCAGCACGCCGAAATACGTTTCGCGCAGTTCGGACATGCCCTTTTCCTTAACTTCATAAAGAGTGCCCATGGCGTAGGCGGTGACGACCAGGAAGCCTCCCCAGATGCCTACGTCGGACCAGCCGATTAAATGGCGCATGCTGACGCCCAGGCCGGAGGCCAGCGCTACCGGGTTCATTATGTTAAGCCATGAGACGATTAATATGGATGCGACGGATGTTTGAACGGCGCGCGTCCGACCGAAGTAGTACGCCGCGAAGAGCGTCGGCAGGTTATAGAACGTCAGGACGAGGCGTTCTCCTGCCACGAAGAAATTGATCACCGCGGCGAAGGCGATAATCGAGAAGATCAACAGCAGTTCCTTGTTGACTGCCATGATCCGGGACATGAGTGGCTTGTTCACGACCTTATCCTCCGCGAACGAATCTTTTCGAACGGCCGGCTATTGCTGCGACCGCTCTAAATGGTAGCAATGCAGCACCGCTTGCGGTGGTGTTTGTCGGCTGCGTTGCCCTATCCATGCAACTGTACTAAGCGCAGAGGCACCTGTACCGAAGGACAGGCGAGCGCATAGCATTTTCACGGAGCTGATGGTACGTTTGCGGCAGGGCTGAAGAAGAATGGCGCGAAAAAGGAGAATGAAATGACGTGGGGCCAGAGACGAACGCTGGTGATCTTGCTGGTGATTGGGGCTGTGGTGGTGTTCTTCTGGATGGTTCCGCGATGGACGTTTCCGTCCGGCGAGATAATTTCATCGAATTCCGTTCTGGTGCTTGATTTGAGCGGAGCCATTAGAGAACGACGGCCAACGGATTTGTCGAGCGTATTCTTTGGTTCACAGACGCTTGTGCTTCATGAAATCAACGATGCCATCGATGCCGCGCGCACGGATTCGCGAATCAAAGGGCTGGTTGTGCGGATCGGCCCGCTGGATTCAGGTTGGGCCAAGCTCGAAGAGATTCATTCTCATCTTCTCGCGTTCCGCGCCAGCGGCAAGCCGAGCATCTGCTACCTGGGATACGACGGCGAAGGAAATCCCGAGTATTACGTGGCCACGGGCTGCAATCAGATTTGGCTGACCCCTTCCAATCCGCTGGATGTGCGCGGAATGATGGCCGAAGCGATATTCCTGCGGGGAACGCTCGACAAGCTGAAAATCGTGCCGGATTTTTACCACATCGCCGAATACAAGACGGCGACAAACCAATTGACCGAAAAAAAGTTCACGCCAGCGCATCGCGAAGAAGTCGCGTCGCTCCTCAATAGTTTGTATAACCAATACGTCACGGAGGTTTCTACGGCGCGTCACATCGACCGCGCGCAGTTCACAACCCTTGTGCAAAAGGGTCCTTACTTGCCCCGGGAGGCGCTGCAAAACAAGCTAGTCGACCGGCTGGCGTATTGGGATGAGGTGCAGAACTTTTTTCGCCAGAGGTCCGGTAACTGGAAGCCGGTGAGCTTCGAGCAGTATCGCCAGGGATTGAGCGATGGCAGCGGGCCCAGGATAGCAATCATCTATGCATCCGGCGAAATCGTATCGGGTGATTCGCAAACAACTCCAAGCGGCGGCGCGGTGATGGGCGGCGATTCAGTGGCCTCGGAGATCCGGGAAGCGCGCAACGACTCGAGTATTAGGGCGATTATTCTGCGTGTGGATTCGCCGGGAGGTTCGTCGGTGGCGAGCGAGGTGATTCGGCGGGAAGTTCAGTTGGCGCGCAAAGCAAAACCGGTGGTCGTCTCGATGTCTGATTTAGCGGCGTCGGGAGGGTACTGGATTTCCATGTCGGCAAACAAGATTGTGGCTGACCCGGACACGATTACCGCTTCCATTGGAGTGCTCAGCGGAAAGATGAATATCTCCGGTCTATATAAACTTGTCGGTCTGAGTACGGATTACGTGGCGACGAGCGACAATGCAACTCTGTATTCGTCGCAGCAGGATTTCACTCCGGCGCAACAGCAGACTGTTCAAAAGATGCTTCAGGACATTTATACGAGTTTCACGCAAGGCGTGGCGCAAGGCCGCAAACTGCCTATCGCCGCGGTGGACAAAATCGCCAAAGGACGCGTCTGGAGCGGCGAGCAGGCCAAGGGGCTGGGATTGGTCGACGATTTGGGCGGAGTGTATCGCGCCGTGACTGTCGCGAAAGAACTCGCGCACATTCCTGTGGATTCTTCCGTGGAAATTGTCCGGATGCCAAAATCAAAGACACTTCTCGATTTATTTCTCGAGCGCGCGCAGGGTCAAGTTATCGCGCACGGGGAAGACTACAGTTCGATTCAATCGCTAGTGCGCCGCCTGTCGACCATGGTTCAGGCCGAGCCGGTGCGCGCGCAGATGCCGTACATTTTGAGCATACGTTGACAGGGCGCGGCATATAGTTCGCTGGCAATTCGCTGGTTGAGGGCGCTCGAATTTCGCTATACTGGGCAGGTTCCGACCGGCGCGGTACCCAAGTGGTAAGGGAGAGGTCTGCAAAACCTTTATACGCGAGTTCGATTCTCGCCCGCGCCTCCAACTTTTGTTTCGATGAAATTCCGGGCATCGAAAACTCCTATCCCGCATTCTAGTCTGAGTGCGTCCGATTTCGCTGACGCAGGAAGCTGAACTAACTAAGTACGAAGGCGCAAAACTTAAGTGGCTGAGCCGAACACGGTGGAGGTGATAGTTTGTTCGGCAACTGGAGACCTTTCACGGTACGGGACGAAGTTTCTATTGGGGACGTGCGTCGCGTCCGCGGCAATCATCGCCGCGATACTCATTCGCGTTCACGGAGTTCCCGCACTGGGCGATATTTCTTCCGCTCTGACGCATCATCCGCCGGCATGCACGCTTTCGCGAGGCCGCCTGGAGGATTTGAACGCTGGATTCATTCGCGTACTTGAGGATTCCGCTGGTTGTGGCGGGAGCCGCTTTGCTGGTGGGAGTATTTGGCGCGGTGCGGTACGCGGGCAAGCGCGCGTTCCTCGCGATTGCACTGATGAGGGTGATTTTCCTGCACGCGAAAGCGGAGGGAAGCTTGTCCTGACGAATCAGCCGGTGAACCCATCGCCGCGCGCTTCGACCTGACACACGGTCGTTATGCGACAACTAACCTGTGGCGACGCTTAGTTGGCCGGTGGAATACGGCTGCGCCCCGCGACAGGAGCCGACGTTCCTTTAGGATTCGTCGAGCTGCCGCCGTTAAGACCCTTGACGATACCAACCGTGCCACCGACCACGCCCGCTACAATGACCGTAAACCAAATTGGATGCGTTGTGACAAATTTGGCAATCCCGTGATGGGTGCCGTTGATCTTCGTATCGTTGCCCGCGTCGAGCACATCCTGATTCGGCGCGATGATCGGGGGATCCGGCGTTGCATTTTGGTCGCGAATCGAGGACATCTGGCCTGCGCCAACCATCACGCACTGCCCCGCGAGATTGCAGAATTTCACTGTGCCCTGAAAAACCACGAGGCGCGTGATGGAGTTGTTGTAAGCCATGTAAAAATCGGTGCCAACAACGCCGGCGACTCCCGTGGGTGTGCGGATTTGGAATTTGGCCGCAGGCTTGACGAGATGAACGACTTTGGAGCGGACTTCGCCATACGTAACGTCGATCTCGGTTTGCTGCTGCGAAGCGTCGTGCTTGACGATGGTGAGAGAGGAATCGGAGCCTACGTTGAGAACTGAGCCATCATCGAGCTTGACGCGTGCGCGGGCCATGTGAGCCGTGTTGACCACGTCGCCCCAGTAAACGGGCGTGGGAGGCTGCACTGCGGTAGTTTGCGTGCCACGCACTAACTCCACTTTGGGCAGAATCAAGGATATGCTCCCCGCATGCTGCGCGGCGGAGGCTGCCGCGTACGCAACGTCGGGGGGAACGACCAACGCAGCAACGACGAATGCGACACAAATGTAAAAAACCGCGCGATTTCGAATCATGATCGCCTTCTCCCGAAAGGAAATTTTTGCGAGCCCCTGTACCCCAAAGGCTAGCAACGAGAGAAGGCAATCACTACAGATATTGCGCAGCTTGTTGCCGATTGCGTTACCGGCTGCCTCCTTGCCAATCAGGACGAAGCGGTTTTGGCCGGCGCGGCTTTCGCCAGCATCTGCGCTAGCATCTGCCGCGCCGCCGCGTTCGAGCCGGGAGCGCGTTTCTCGCGCCAGGCTTCGAAACGCGTGCAATGCTCTTCGAGTTTTTTCCAGGCGTAGGGATTCTTGAAACGCTCGCGCCAGGCGGTGGCTATGGGCCGGAGGCATTCCCAGACCACCCATTGTTCGCCAGTGCTCTCGAAGAAGAATTCCTCGTCGATCAAGCCCCGGTTGACGATGTTTGCGGCCATTTCCCAATAGCTGGCCACTTGACGAAGATAGGCATTTTCCTTGCTGCCCGGCGGACAAATCTTCATCACGTCCTCGGGAGTTTGAGGGTGAAAATTGGCAATGAACCACGCGCGCGCTTCGCGCATGACCGGTTCGCGGCGCATTTCGTAAAGATGCAGCATCAGATTGACCTGTTTGTGGCTAACTTCTCCCATGGTTATCCTCCTGATAGCGCCGGGCTAAACCGGCAGGTTGTTGTGAATGAAAGAGTCATACGGTAAAGGTCTAACGAACCATACCGACCTTGAGTCATGTGCGGTTGGCCGTGAGGCCAACCTTGAAGCGTTGACAAAGGCATGT
>DATLSS010000085.1:0-16711 GCA_035534035.1 Candidatus Acidiferrales bacterium
CGCTAACGAAATACGACGTTGTGCATGTTTATGGGCTGTACGACCTGTTTGGCCCGACCGCGGCATATTTTTGTCGCCGGCGTCGTATTCCGTATGTGGTGGAACCCATGGGCATGTTTCGTCCCATCGTCCGCAGTTTTCGAGTGAAAAAACTTTACCATACGCTGTTCGGAAATCGCCTTTTGCGTCATGCCTATCGCGTAATTGCGACGTCCGAGCAGGAAAAGCAGGAACTCGTGGCCGGCGGTATCGATCCCGCTCGAATCGTGGTTCGGCGGAACGGGATTGATATTCCAGCTTCGTTGCCGCCCGTGGGCAGCTTCCGCGAAAGGTGGGGAATCGCGCCTCAAACAAGAATGGTCCTTTTTCTCGGGCGTCTCGTTTCGAAAAAGAGTCCCGATCTGTTGCTCGACGCATTCGCGCTTTGGCATCGCGAAGCACAGGACGCGCCAAACTCCATCCTGGTTCTGGCGGGACCCGAGGAAGACGTCGGGTACTCGTCAGATCTAGAGTCTCATGCCGCCGCGTTGGGCATCGGCGAAAGCGTCTTGTTTACCGGGCCACTTTATGACGACGCGAAATGGGCGGCGTATCAAGACGCCAACGTTTTCGTGCTCCCATCTCAAAACGAAAACTTCGGCAATTCCGCAGCCGAGGCGATGGCCTGCGGCACCCCAGTCATCGTCACAGATCAGTGCGGAATTGCGCCAATTATCGATGGACGCGCGGGTCTGGTGGTTGCGCACGATTCCAGAGCAATCGCGCAGGCGCTGAAAACGTTGCTTGAAAATCCCGGTCTCGCGGCACAATTCCGCGACGCGTGTCCGAACGTAGTACGCGATCTTTCCTGGGAGCAGCCTCTGTCTGACATGGAAGCCATTTACCGTCAGGCGGTGTCGGAGGCTCAGGCCGCATGAACATCAATCGACGATTCGGTTCGAGGTGGATTTTCAGCGGCTTGCAATTTATTGCATTCGCGCGGCATCTTACCAAACGGATACACGGGAGCAATCTCGCGCCGCTGAAACATCCGAGCTGATCATGTGCGGAATCTGTGGTGTCATCGGTTTCGAAAATCCATCCGACGCTACGCCATCTCTCCATAGCATGATGCGCGCCATGGAGCACCGCGGGCCCGACGGCAACGGCATGTTCATCGCGCCAAATGCCGCTCTCGGTATGCAGCGCCTTAGCATTATCGACCTACCCGGCGGCCAGCAGCCTATATGGAACGAAACAGCCACTCTCGCAGTGGTGTTCAATGGCGAGATTTATAATTTTGTTGAGCTCCGCCGAACGCTCGAAGCAGCCGGCCACGTCTTCCGCACGCAATCGGATACGGAAGTAATCGTCCACGCATACGAAAGTTGGGGCGAAAATTGCGTCCGGCATTTGCGCGGCATGTTTGCGTTCGCGATTGTCGAAATGCCCCAAGGGCCCACCGGGCGCCCACATCGCATTTTTCTTGCTCGCGACCGCATGGGAATCAAGCCGCTCTATCATGCGACCGTAAAAGGCAAATTTTTCTTTGCCTCTGAGGTGCGTGCGCTTTTGGCCAGCAAGTGCGTTCCGCGCCAACTTTCTCGCTCCGCCCTCTCGAGCTATTTGCTTTTCGGCTCGGTCGGCGAACCGATGACGCTTGTGGACGATGTTTATTCCCTCCCGCCCGGGCACTGCGGATACGTGTCATGCGATGCTTCTGCTGCGTCTTTTCGATCCGACGCGTATTGGGGCATCGCCGATGTCACAAAAAGAAAGCCTGCCGAAACACGGGAAGCTTCGCCGGCCGCGCGCGTGCGCGCGGCGCTCGAGGATTCAGTCCGCTGCCATCTGCTGGCGGATGTGCCTCTCGGGATTTTCTTGAGCAGCGGAATCGACTCCACGGCGCTTGCCGCTTTGGCCAGCCGCCAGCGATCCGGAATAAAGACGTTCACCGTGATTTTTCCAGAGCAGGAATTTAGCGAAGCCGCGCTCGCCAGGAGCACCGCCAATCATCTCGGGACCGAACATTCCGAGTTGCTTCTGAGCGGCGATGAAATGCAGTCGCGGATCGATGAGGCCATTGCCGCGTTCGATCAACCGAGCGTCGACGGCATTAACACATTTTTCGTCTCATGGGCGGCGCGTCAGGCCGGACTGAAAGTCGCGCTTTCCGGGCTCGGAAGCGACGAAATTTTCGGCGGCTATCCCACGTTCAGTTCCACCCCGCGTGTGGCACGCATGATGGCGTTCGCGCGATTGCTTCCATCTCCTCTGCGTGCGGCTGGCGGCGCCACTTTTCGCTCGTGGGCAGGGCGCAGTGCACATCCCGATGCGCTCCTGAAGCTCGCGGGCGCATTTTCTGGTCCGACGGACCTCCCGCACTCGTATTCCTTCACGCGAACCCTTTTCCCCCCGCGCTCGGCGTCTCAGCTTCTCGGTTCCAATCCATCTGGCGGGAACGACCCTCCCTGGTGGTGTTGGATGAAGGCAGCGACGGACGAGGCCGCGCAACTAGACGCTTTCACGGCCGTTTCCTGGTTGGAAACTCGTTCGTACCTCGTCAACACGCTTCTGCGAGACACGGATACGATGAGCATGTGCCACTCGCTCGAGGTTCGCGTGCCGTTCTTGGATCATGCACTGGTTGAATTGACGCTCGGTGTTCCCTCGGCGGTGAAGAATCGGAACAAGGTGCGCAAGGCCTTGCTCATCGAGGCTCTCGGCGATTTGCTGCCTAAAAAGATCGTGTCCCAGACCAAGCGCACGTTTACTTTGCCGTGGGAAAATTGGTTGCGTGGGCCGCTTCACGCTCGTGTCGAAACAACGCTCGCGAATTGTGACCAAACCCTTGGCAATATCATCGACAAGAGAGCAGTTCAAGATGTTTGGAAAGGGTTCCTGGCCAGGCGCACGAGTTGGTCGCGTCCGTGGAGTCTGTTTGTACTCACTGAATGGGTTCGACGAAATCTGGCAGGCGGCGCCGAACACTCGGCCGACCGCGACAAGACTGTAGCTTCCGCGCTATCCTAACGGGGGAATCAGCAGGCAATCCGGATTTTCTAATCGAGGAGAGTTGTCCGGCGAATGGTCATCTTGGGAATCAACGCGTACCACGCGAATGCCTCCGCAGCGGTTGTGGTTGATGGGCAGCTTGTCGCCGCGGTGGAAGAAGAGCGCCTGAATCGCGTGAAGTATGCCGCCGGATTGCCCATTAAAGCCATCCAATACTGCCTGGATGCTGCCGGTGTAAAGCTTTCCGAAGTGGATCACATCGCGGTTCCTCGCAATCCCTGGGCGCGCCTGGGAACGAAATTGCGTTTTGCGCTGCGTATGCCGGGCTTCGCGCTCGAACGCTTCAAGGTTCTAACGCGCTTTGCCGGAATGAAAGAAGAACTCGCCGCCGCATTTGGCGTCGATCCGCAAAGCATTCGCGCGCAGTTCCACCGCGTCGAACATCACCAGGCTCATCTGGCCAGTGCCTTCTTCGTTTCGCCCTTCGACCGTGCCGCTGTACTCTCCGCCGACGGTCTGGGCGATTTTGCGAGCACGATGTGGGGAGTCGGCGAAGGCTCGCGGATTCGCGTCGACGGCTCGATTGCATTTCCGCATTCGCTCGGGATGTTTTACACGGCGATGACGCAATATCTCGGCTTCTGGAAGTTTGGTGATGAGTATAAAGTGATGGGCCTCGGCGCTTACGGCTCGCCAGCATACCTTGAGGAACTCCGCGACGTCGTTCGCCCTATCCAGTCGATCGGTTTCCGCCTCAACCTCCGCTATTTTACGCATCACAAGAGCGGGCCCGAGATGACCTGGAAGAAGGCGGATCAAACGCCGGTGCTCGGTCGCCTGTTTTCTCCTCGCCTCGAAGAGCACCTTGGCCGCGCTCGCCAACAGGAACAGCCGCTCGAGCAACGGCACAAAGACCTGGCCGCGTCCATGCAAGCTCATCTAGAGGAAGTTTTGTTAGCCACCGTGAATGCCCTCCACGCGCAGACGAAGGCTAAAACGCTCTGCCTGGCGGGCGGCGTTGCTTTTAACTGCGTAGCGAATGGCAAAATTCTGGAGCGCACGCCTTTCGAGCGCGTTTATGTTCAGCCAGCCGCTGGCGATGGCGGCCTTTCGCTGGGGGCTGCTTTTGCCGTGTACCACCAAATTCTCGGAAAGCCACGCAGTTTCCAGATGGATCATGCCTTTTGGGGGCCGGGTTTTAAGCCTGAGGAGCTTCGCAAAGCCGTTTCTAGCCGTCGCTCGGATTCCGAATACGTTCCCGTCGCTGAGCTCGCGGAGGACGCTCTGGTTCAAACGACGGCCAAGCACATCGCACAGGGAAAGATCGTCGGCTGGTATCAAGGCCGCTCCGAATGGGGACCCCGTGCACTGGGAAATCGCAGCATCCTGGCGGATCCGCGCCGCGCGCAAATGAAGGAAACCCTCAATCGCCGCATCAAGCATCGCGAAACCTTCCGGCCTTTCGCTCCTTCGATTCTCGAGGAAGCCACCGCGGAATATTTCGAACGTACCCATCCTTCGCCTTTCATGACGTTCGCATATCCCGTGCGCGCGTCCAAGCGCGCTGTAATTCCTGCACCTACGCATGTTGACGGGACGGCGCGCCTGCAGACCGTCAACCGCCAAACTCATCCGCTCTACTGGCGGCTCATCCGCGCCTTCGGCGATTTCACGGGCGTTCCTGTTCTACTGAACACGTCGTTTAACGACAATGAGCCGATCGTCTGCCGCCCCGAAGAGGCTTTAGCCTGCTTCGACCGTACGAAAATGGACGTCCTGGTCCTGGGGAATTTTTTACTGGAAAAGAAAGCGCCGCAGGTCTCAAACGATGAATCGTCCGCGGCTTTACTGGATACGAAGTCTTGAGCAACATAAGGGCTGGTTTTGACACTGCTGCTTCATTACGCGTGATGAGGTAATTGAACTCTGTGCGCATTTTATTGCTAAACGAATATTTTCCTCCGGACACGTCGGCTACGGCGAAAATCGCCGCCGTCATTGCCGGCGCTTTGTCGAAACGCCACGAGGTGATTGTTCTGGCCGGTCGTCCCTCATACGATCCGGACCAGCATTATCCTTTCTCTTTCCTTCGTCGCGACGTCACACCCAATCTCACCGTCGAGCGTGTCGGCTCGACCGCCTATCCTCGCCATCAAATGCGCCGCCGCGTGGCCAACTATCTTTCCTACGCCGCGCTCGCTGTTCCGCGCGCACTAGCTATTAAAGTGGATTTGGTTTTGGCCATGACTGACCCGCCCTTTAACGGAATTCTTGGCGCGATGATCGCTCGGATGAAGCGCATTCCGTTTGTCTATAACATCCGCGATCTCTATCCCGATATGGCCCTTGGCGGCGACATCGTACGCCCGCGAAGTTGGGTTGCCCTTTGGGAGCGCCTCCATAGATCAGCGTTGCGCCAAGCCGCGCGAGTGATCGTTCTGGGCGACGACATGCGTGACCGCATCCTCGCGAAGGGAGTCGATCCAGAGCGCGTGATCGTCGTTCGCGACGGCACTTCCATGCCGGCTACTCTCTCGCCTCCTAACCATCCGGCGATCGGTGAAATCCGCGGGTCTGCCGATTTTGTCGTTCTGCATGCCGGGAACTTGGGTTTTTACGGAGCTTGGAATACCCTGCTCGAAGCCGCAAAGCTGCTTCCCGTAAATGGGACTCGGCTGATCTTCGTTGGAGACGGTGCCAGCCGCGCAAGCCTGGAAGAATCCAGTCGCGGCTCGACTACCGTGCGTTTCTTGCCGTTTCGCCCACCAGAGGAAATTCCCTGCGTCATGGCTGCTGGAGATCTCCACGTCGTCACAATCCGCCGCGGGCTCGGCGGCGTGGTGGTGCCCAGCAAGCTCTATTCGATTCTCGCGGCGGGCCGCCCGATCCTCGCCGTCGCTCCGGAAGATACTGATGTGGCTCGGATTGTGCGTGCTGCCGACTGCGGTTTGGTTGCCAACCCTGACAATCCATCGGAAGTCGCGGCGGCTATCCGCACGCTCAAGAGCGATCCGGCCCGGCTCCAGGCCATGGGCCATCGCGCACAATTGGCCGCGGAGAATTATGCTAGAGTAAAGGAGTTGGATAAATTCGTCGCGATCATAGAAGGAATTCACCCTCCGGCAAGCGGGAGTCATCCGAATGTGGAAAAATAAGAAGGTACTGGTAACGGGAGGCGCATCCTTTATCGGTTCGAACCTCGTCGATCAGTTGCTGCAACGTGGCGCGCAGGTTCGCGTTGTCGATGATCTCTCGAGCGGCAGACTGGAAAACATCCAGAATCATGTCAAGGCGGGGAAAGTCAGCTTTATCGAGGCCGATCTGCGCGAACCGGGCGTAACCCGCAGCGCAATGAAGGACATTCAGGTCGTATTTCATCTCGCCGCCGATCATGGCGGTCGCGGCTATGTAGATCTCCATCAGGCCGGCCCTGCTTCCAATCTTTTTCTCGACGGGCTTGTTTTCTGGGAGGCTGTGAAAGCGGGTGTCGAGAAAGTTTGCTACGCGTCCTCCGGCTGCGTATATCCAAATTACATGCAGACCGACACGACCAAGGAAATCTTTCTCAAGGAGTCCGACGTTAAGGCGCCGCACGACGCCGACAATATGTACGGCTGGGCAAAGTTAATGGCTGAGATGACACTGCAGGCCTACCACCGCGAATACAAGTTGGGCGCGGCATCCTGCCGTTACTTCACTGTCTATGGTCCGCGCGGCGTCGAGAATCACGCTGTGATTGCCATGATTGGGCGCGCATTCGTCGGGCAGAATCCATTTGAAATTTGGGGCGATGGCCAGCAAATCCGCAATTGGACGTACGTGGACGATATCGTCAACGGCACCATCCTCGCGGCGGAAAAGATTAATGACGGCACCGCGATCAATCTGGGCACCATGGAGCGCGTCCGCGTCATCGACGCAGCCCAGCTTGCCCTCGAATACGCCGGCAAAAAAGCCGACTTCAAATTTCTCCGCAATATGCCCACGGGTCCGGCGAACCGTGTCGCAGATAATTCCCTTGCCAAGCAGCTTCTCGGCTTCGAGCCGAAAGTGATGTTTCGCGATGGACTGCGGCGGACGATGGATTGGTATTTCGCGGACAGGAAGCCGGAGCAGGTCAAGGAACGCTTGGAGAAAATGCTTACAGCACGTTGAGTGCTCGGGCGTACGCTCATGTCCAGCATCTGGATTGCCTTCATCATCGCCTTACTCGCGTCCCTTGTTCTGACGGCGCCTATGCGCCGATTTGCTCTGCACATCGGTATGGTGGATAAGCCGAACCCGCGCAAGGTTCATGTGAAGCCCGTTCCTCTTCTCGGCGGCGTTGCTATTTATGCCGCCTTTTTCCTGGCCGTGATCATCACCATGCACAACAATACCCGCGCTGAGATTCTCGCCATTCTCGCGGGCGCCACGCTTCTGGCAATCAGCGGCATACTCGACGATGTCGGTATACTCCATCATCAGATCAAACTGTTTGTAAGTATGCCTTTGGCCGCGTGCGTCCTCATCGCTTCGGGAATTCATGCCCAGGTTTTCGCCGGTTTTGTGCCGGGCAGGCTGGGAACGCTATTGGACATTGGACTCACAGTTTTTTGGGTCGTCGGAATCACGGCCGCGTTCAGCATTCTCGATCACATGGACGGCCTTTGTGCCGGCATCGCCGCCATAGCCGCGGCTTTTTTCACTGTTGCCGCGCTGCTCAACGGCCAGATTCTCGTCAGTACTCTCGCCGCGGCAACTCTCGGCGCCGCGGTGGGATTCCTGCGTTGGAATTTCTCCCCGGCGAAGATTTTTATGGGTGATGGGGGCGCGATGTTCTTGGGCTTCCTGATGGCGACTCTCGGACTGAAATTGCGCCTGCCTGGCGCGCACGGCCCGACCAACTGGCTTCTTCCGATTTTAATTCTTGGTGTGCCTATTTTCGACACTACACTGATCACAATTTCCCGTTTCCGTCGTGGCCTGTTGCCGTTCACGTCCCCGGGAAAGGATCATACCGCGCATCGTCTCTCCAATCTTGGGTTCGGCCACAGGTATGCCGTCGTTGTCATGTACGGTTTGGCGTGTGTCTTCGGGGTGCTCGGTATTTTGACAACATACCTACCCTCATCGGCGGTCTATGTCCTTTTCGGTATTCTGGTGCTCTCCAGCGCCACGGCCGTAGTGTTTCTCGAGCGCTCCCCCTACGAGCGCCAGCCGAAAGTCCTTGAGTTGCTCCATCCCACCGGTTCTGACTAGTCTATGCGGCACTATCCTTGCGCAAACAGCCCGATACGCTATACTCACTTGCCTCCCCTGCGATGGCGGGCGGCGGCCTGCGCCGGTTATCTCGAAAGCGATCTTAACAACCGCAGCATGACCTCCGCCTTAGGCAGAGTAGCGGGCCACACAACAGACACCGGTGGAAGAGGATGCCCTTGTCAGCGCCTGACCAGCCCCCGAATAGCGATTCCGTCCTCAAGACGCGCAAGCCTGTCGCGGTAGTCGGCGGTTCCGCTGCCGGCCTTTTCACGGCGTACTTGCTCGCTCGGGCGGGCGCGCCCGTTCGCGTATTCGAACAATCCGCCAGCATCGACCCCGCGGCGCGCACTTTGATCGTCACTCGTCGCATGAAAGATCTGTTAGGCGAGGCGGGTTCGGCCAGCATCGTCAACGAAATTCGTAAATTTGAGCTTTTCACGGATGGTCGCGCTGCCACAGTCACTCTCAACCAACCCGATCTGATCATCGAACGTTCCACCTTGATTCGTTCGCTCGCGGAAAGTGCGCAAAAGGCCGGCGCGGAGATCTCCCTGGGAAGAAATTTTCGCAGCCTCGCCGCAAATGCCGGCAAAATCACTCTGGAATTGGAGCACTCCGCGGAAAACCGCACCGAAGAATTTGCCGCTGAAACGGTCGTCGCCGCTGACGGAGCAGCGAGCCGCGTGGCCCATGCCGCGGGATGGCCCAAATCAAAAACAGTCCCGCTGGTTCAGGCCATCGTTCCGCTTCCCAAAGACATGTCGCCCGATACCGTCCGCGTCTGGTTTGTGCCTGCGGATACACCGTATTTTTACTGGCTGATACCTGAATCCGCCGAGCGTGGCGCGCTGGGCTTGATCGGTGAAGTGGGTTCGGCGGCGCGCAAGCACCTGGAAGCGTTTCTCGTGAAGCGCAATCTTGAACCGCTCGCCTTTCAGGGCGCGCGCATTCCGGTCTATACACGTTGGGTGCCGGTTCAGAAAAAAGTAGCGGGCGGGCAAGTTTTTCTCGTCGGTGATGCTGCGGATCAGGTCAAAGTGAGCACCGTGGGCGGCATCGTCACTGGCTTGCGCGGTGCAGCGGGTGTCGCAGAAGCGATTCTGCGCGGCGGAGCAAGCCGCGAGCTGCGCGAATTGCGCCGTGAACTGGATTTGCATCTTCTCGTTCGGCGGGCCATGCACCACTTCACGCAGGATGATTACAGCCGTCTCGTCGATTCACTGAACGCGCCCGCGAAACGCTCGCTGAGCCAGTATTCCCGCGACGAAGCTCTAAAGGTTCTCTGGCGCGTTTGCGTCAGTCAGCCTCGCCTGATTTTGATGGGACTCCGCGGCATTCTCACTCACGGCCGCTCGTTTGGCCGCACCAATAATCCCTAGCATTGCTCTACCGTGAATGTATTTACTCGGATTATCCGCGCTGGAGCATGACACAGCTGCCGCTCTTCTTGGCGACGAGGGATTCTCTGCGGCCATTGAAGAATCGAAACTCGATCGCGCTCGCATTTCGGTGGGAATTCCGCGCGCGGCGATTGGTTTTTGCTTGGAGCGTGCTGGAATCGCCTGGCGTGACGTCGCCGCCATTGCCGTGGCCAGCCGTCCCCGGCGTTCGTGGTTCCGCCGCTCCGCCTTCCGCGCGCGTTTTCTGCCTGTCGCGCCGGCTTCCAGCGCTTACTACGAAAGCAAAACGCTTGGCGAACTAGCCCGCGACCTGAATAACCAGCGAATCCTCCGCTTGCTTTCCGCCGACGCGCGCGTTCCCGTCCTCAATTTCGATCATCATCTCTGCCACGCCGCCAGCGCGTTTTATGCTTCGTCTTTCGACCATGCTCTAATTCTCACCTGCGATGAACACGGAGACGGCCGTTCGGGAATGGTCGCCATTGGCGAAGGCGAACAAATTCGCATCGAACAAACCATCTCTTTTCCGAATTCCCTGGCATGGGTCTATTCCCAAATCACCGAGCTGATCGGCTATCGCCCGCACGAACATGAACACAAGACGCAATGGTTCAGTCTCACGGCGGAGCCTGTTTTCCTGGACATATTTCTTCACGCATTGCGACGCGGCTCAAGTCCATTTCCGAAGCTCAATCCGGCCTTTTTCACCACGGGTTTTGCGGGACGATTGGCATTCTCTAAAGAGTTCTACGATAATCTCGGCATCTCGCTCGAGCCCGAAGCAGAAATTAGCGATTCCACGCGTGCAGCGCTGGCCAGCAGCCTGCAGAAAGCATGCGAAATTGTTCTCACCGATTTAGTCGAATTTCTTCGCAAGCGTTACGCTGCAATCAATCTTTGTCTGGCTGGCGGCCTGTTTCTCAATCCTCTCCTCGTTTCTACCCTTGAACAGAAATCCGGCTTCGAGAAAATCTTCGTGCAGCCCGCGGCCGGAAACGAAGGAACGGCACTCGGCGCAGCCTGGCTCGCGCAGGAAAAACTGAAAGTCCAGCGAAGGGGCTCTTTTTCTCACGTATATTTGGGCCCCGGCTATTCGAACGAAGATATCAAGAGGGTTCTCGACAATTGCAAGGCCATCTATCGTTGGCTGGACTCGGATGCCCGAAAAATCGACGAAACCGTGAAGCTCCTGCTCGCCGGAAAGATTGTCGGCTGGTTTCAGGGTGCGGCCGAATTTGGGCCCCGGGCCCTTGGCAATCGCAGCATCCTGGCGTCGCCGTGGACTCCCTATGTGACGGAAAATCTCAACGACTACGTAAAGCACCGCGAGCCGTTCCGCCCGTTCGCGCTCTCTATTCCCGAAGAAGATGCCGGGAAATATTTCGACTTTACCCCGCCCGCACATTTCATGGCGACGATGGGCCGCCTTCGCCCCGAATATCGCGAACTGCTTTCCATGCACACCCTGCCCGGCGATTTGGTACGCCTCCACGTAGTCGCTCGCGAAGCGAATCCGCCGTACTGGAATCTGCTGAAAGGTTTCGGCTCGCAGGCGCCCGCGCCCGTCCTGCTGAACACATCGTTCAACCTATTCGGCGAGCCGCTCGTGCTTTCTCCGCGTCACGCCGTTCGCAGTTATTTCTGTTCGGGCGCCGACGCGCTGGTCATCGGCAGCTTCTTGCTGATCAAATCGTGAACCGCCATCGGTGTTGCGGAACCGATGCCGGATTCGCACCAGCACGATTAGAGTCAAAATGCGGCCAAGCACGGTGGGGATTGGTATCATTGGAGTAGGGATGTGCAAAGCGCTGCATACTGCGATTCCGGTATTGGCGTTGCTGGCGGCTTATAGGAAAATACTTCGGCGCAATCGAGAGATTTTGCGCCGTCTCATCTAGAGGAGAAGCCGTGCGAATATCCGTCTTAGGCGCAGGTTACGTCGGTCTTGTCACTGGCGCATGCCTGGCCGAACTCGGTCATCACGTTCTTTGTACTGACAATGACAAATCAAAAATCGACACGTTGGAGGCCGGCAAACTGCCCATCTTTGAGCCCGGCCTCGATCATGTCGTCGAAAGAAATCGTAAGGAAGGGCGGTTATCCTTTTCCGCCGATCCCCGAGCCGCCGCGGAAGGCGATGCGATCTTCATTTGCGTGGGCACGCCGCCGCTGCCAACCGGCGACGCGGATCTCAGCGCCATCGATCACGTAGCGCAGATGATTGCCGCCGAGGCGAAATCCGACAAGCTCGTAGTCGAAAAAAGCACTGTCCCTGCGCAAACAGGCCAGCAACTGAAGCGCGTCTTGGGAATTTATGGCCGCGGCAACGACGTGCGTTTTCGCGTCGCTTCGAACCCCGAATTTCTGCGTGAAGGCACGGCCGTAGGTGATTTCCTTCACCCGGATCGCATCGTGATCGGCGTCGACGACGAAGTGGCCGAGAAACAACTTCGTGAAATCTACGGTCCTGTGCTGGAGCAAAAGTTCAAATGTCCGGTGCACGATGGCGCATGCCCGCCGATGAAGCCTCCCGCTTGGGTGGTCACCACAATCAATAGCGCTGAGTTAATCAAGCACGCTTCAAATTCTTTTTTGGCGGTCAAGATTTCGTACGCGAACATGGTTTCCGATCTTGCCGAAAAACTCGGTGCGAATATCGAAGAAGTCATGCACGGCATCGGCCTTGATCCGCGAATCGGACCGCACTTTTTGCGTCCCGGTCTGGGATTTGGAGGCTTCTGTCTGCCAAAAGACGTCCAGGCATTTGTGCGCCTGGCGGAGCGCAACGGCGTTGACTTTGCCATGCTTCGCGAGGCCGAGCGCATCAATCACCAGCGAATCGGGGCTTTCGTGGAAAAGCTGCGTCACTCGTTGTGGGTGCTTAAGGGGAAACAGATCGGCATGCTTGGTCTTGCGTTTAAGGCCAACACCGACGATATCCGTTTTGCGCCATCGATCGAATTGATAAAAAAGTTGCAAGCCGAGGGTGTTCAGCTCAATGCGTACGATCCAGAAGCGATGGAAAAAATCCGCGAACAGTTCCGGGATCTGCATTGCGTCGTGGATGCGTATGAAGCAGCGAAGGGCGCGGACGCATTGCTCATCGTTACGGAGTGGGAGGAATTCCGCAAGCTCGATTGGAAGCGCATCCGTAAGAACATGGCGAGGCCGCTGGTGATGGATGGCCGCAATTTGCTTTCGGCCCAGGAAATGAAGGCGCTTGGATTCGAATATCATTCCGTCGGCAGGCCGGACGCTGTTGCTCCGAGCCCCGCTGGAATCCTAGCCTGATCCAGTGCGTTCTTCGGCAACCTTCTTCTGAAAATATTCCAGGGTGAGCTTCAGTCCTTCTTCGAGGCTCACCTTCGGTTCCCAATGCAAAAGTTTCTGCGCCTTGCGGATATCGGGGCAGCGCCTTTTCGGATCGTCCTGCGGCAATTGCTTGAACACCAGGGGAACGTGGTTGCCGGTCAGCGCGCGAATGCGTTCGGCGAATTCCAAAATTGTGATTTCCTGCGGATTCCCCACATTCGTTGGCAAATGCTCCTTGGAATCGAGCAGCGCCAGAATTCCCGCGATTAAATCCGACACGTAACAAAAACTTCGCGTTTGATGCCCGTCGCCATAGACCGTGATCGGCTGGCCGGAAAGCGCCTGATAAAGAAAATTCGGCAACGCTCGGCCATCGTTCAATCTCATACGCGGCCCATACGTATTGAAAATTCGCACAATGCGCGTGTCGACTCCGTGCGCGCGGTGGTACGCCATCGTCATCGCTTCGGAGAACCGCTTCGCCTCATCATAAACGCCGCGCGGGCCAATGGGATTCACATGTCCCCAGTACGTCTCTGGTTGCGGACTAACGTCTGGATCACCGTAGCATTCCGACGTCGACGCCAAAAGGAATCGCGATCTTTTGGCCAGCGCCAACCCCAGCGCATTGTGTGTACCGAGAGATCCCACCTTCAACGTTTGAATCGGCAGCTTCAAATAATCGTCGGGGCTCGCCGGCGACGCGAAATGCATTACGGCATCCACCGGCCCCGGTACGTCGACATAATGAGTGACGTCCTGCTGCACAAATCGGAACCGCGGATTCGCCGACAAATGCTGAATGTTCGCCTCGGCGCCGGTACAAAGATTGTCCAGACACACCACTTCCCATCCGCGTTCGATAAATTGATCGCACAGATGCGATCCCAGAAATCCTGCTCCGCCCGTAATGACCACGCGCAAATGAATTCTCCCTTAGCACATCATGCCACACACATCTTCGCGCCCGAACCAAAACGCCGGATCAGCCGCTTTTTCGAGGAACGCGAACAGGCAGCGCACCCGATAGCGCAGCCGTCGGTGAGACATCCGGCATCCGCTCTGCATATTTTTTCAAATCCGACAGGCTCAGTTCGTTTGGCGTGATCCGATGATTCACGTATACAGACTTGCCGCCGATTTGCTCCAGCAAGAAAGTGTCCTTCGGAGGCATGCGAACCAGCGCCTGCTGCGTTTCTTCTGGCGGAATCACGAGAAACACGCGCTCCTTGCCATGCCATAACGGCCAGAATGTGTGATCGTCCAGAAAAATATGTGGCGCGTCCGGATAATACGATCCGAACTCGAGACCATTATAACGTCCGTTGAAAATCCATATTCGTTTTCCCGTGTAGAACCCAATACTGCTGGCCGCGTCGTATTCGCCGTAAAGCGCCACCTTGTCGCCCGGCTGATAATACTTCATGATGATTTTCGCGAGCGGCTCGGAAGAAAGACGCGGCGTAAAAACTCCCAGCGCCCAATTAGCGCAGAAAAAAAACAACGCCATCATGCACGCGAGCGTAATACTCGCCGCCAGATTCCGCCCGCTCCTGCGCAGCAGCCACGCGCAGGAAAATCCGATGAGTACGACAATCAACGCCGCGAGCGCCTGGTGCCGCAAATCCGCGAACGCTTGCGGAGTTAAATCCATAAAATCGGACATGGCCACGCGGTAGAACCGCGTCGGATGCATTTGCAGCAGAGAAGAAATATCTCCGGTCGAGGAAATGCCGCGTGAAACCCACAGCATCGCTCCCAGAATCGCTGCGATTACCACGCCAAGCGCTGCGAGCGCGCCCTGCACGCGCGGCAACCACTTCGCGGCGCGCTCCTCGGCGCGCGCCAATCCAACCCCAAGCAAAATCGCAATCGCAGGCCACGCGCTGAAGCTGTAATATTCCATGCGGCTTTTCGTCCAGGAAAAGAAAAGTAAAATAAACAGCGCCCAAACGCTCAAAAGCACCAGCGCCTGTCCGCGTTCATTCAGATTGTGTCGCCATTCGCGCCATTTCGGTATTTCATGGATCGCTGAAGGAAGAAACGCAATCCACGGGAAAAACCACACGATGTGTTCGCCGGTCCACAGCCACAGCGGCACAGCTTCGTAATCAGTGGGATAGCGCCAGCCAAGCGCTCGGAAAACCTGTTCATTGATAAAGTAGAACCAGAAAAATCCGCCGAAAAATCCGTGCCCGCTAAATAACGCGGCAATGTGCCACGGCAGAGCTACGATTAAAAATACGAGGACGCTCGAAATCAACAGCAATCTCCGCCATTCCTTTAAGCGCCCGGTCGCCAGCAGGAAAAAGAAAATAATTCCCACCGGAAACACGATTCCGATCAGCGAGCGCGTCAGCACGGAGAGCGCGATCAGCGCCGCTGCGCCCCAATAACCAACGCGCGCGGAAAGCGTTCCTTGCCACGCGCGCAAAAATAAATAAAACGCCGCCGTGAAAAAAAGCGCATAAATCGCTTCTGGAAGCATGATTCGCGTGAACAGAAACACGCCCGGCGAAGTGCATATCACCAAGCCCGCGTAAAATCCCGCGCGTTCGCCAAACCATCTTCGGCCAAAAAAATAAACCATCAATACAAGCCCGACCACGGCGATGGCTAGTGGGAAGCGCGTCGCGAATGCGCTCACGCCAAAAATTGCATAGCTCGCTGCGACAAGCCAGTAATGCAGCGGCGGCTTTTCCAGATAACGGATCCGGTCGATGTGCAGGATCACCCAGTTGTGGCTTTGCAGCATTTCGCGCGCGGCTTCGGCGTGGCCTGCGTCCGAACTGTCGAGCAGCGGCGGCCAGCCTGCTGTCCCTACGTAAATGCCAATCGAAAGCGCGAGCAGGATGAGAATGGAAACGCGGCGATTCATTTCGAGAAAACCATTATCGTCGAATTGGGGAAGCGGGGAAAGCCCGCAGGCGCAGAAAAGGCGAAAAAGGGGTAGGTCGAGCGTGCTCGGCAGCTCGTGACGGATAGGGGCGATCCGCGGAACGAAGAGACCAGCCCGAAAGCAAAAACCGGCCCAGGCCCGCGCGCGGCGCGAGCAGCAGGAGCGGTTGGAAGATGCGCTGGAAGAGTTGCAAAAGTTACGGGCACGCAAGACCGGAGAAAAGGCCAAGAGTGAAGCACGAGCCAGTATCAGCGACCCGCAAGCGCGGGGAATGAAACAGTCCAATGGAGCTTGGCTCTGAGTTATAACGAGCAAAGTTCCACCGATGCCGCGCATGGAATCATCATAGATGCGGCGGTGACGCAGGAGGCCGAAGACAGCGCACAGCTATTGCCGGCGATAGATCGCGTCGAACAGCGGCTGAAGAAAAAACCGCGACAGAGCGTGGCCGATGGCAGCTACACCACGCGAGACAATATCGAGAAGACGGCCGGGCGGGAGATCGATTTTCTGGGCAGCATGAGATGGGACAACGTGCCCAGCGGAGCGACGACTCCCCATCGTCTTCCGCCAAGCGCGTTTATTTATCAACCCGAGACGACCCGCTACGTTTGCCCGGAAGGCAAAATTCTACATTCGCAGGGGCGAAGCCAGAAGCGTCCAGGATTGATTACCACCGCTACAGGGCCGCGCTCAGGATTGCCAAGCCTGCACTCGTAACCCAGAGTGTTGTCCAGAAAACGAGAAACGCGGACGCTCGGTAGCGCGGCCCGAAGAAAGCCAGAGGGTCGTTGCATTTCGTGAAAAGATGGCCAGCGAAGAAGCGCAGGCGCAATATCGCCGCCGCGGAAGAGTCGTGGAG
>DATLSS010000086.1:0-23208 GCA_035534035.1 Candidatus Acidiferrales bacterium
GAGGATTGTCGGGAAAAACAGGCGTGCGGAAAAGTCCCGCGCGCACAAAACGAGCATGGGGCACGCGAAAAGACGGGCACGTCAGGGCTACGCGTTCCCGCTCCTGACTCACTCAGGATCACGGATTTTCTTCTCTGTGTATAACGCGGCGTCCTCGCAGTCAGAGGTGATTTCGTGAAAGTAACGCCCGGATGTCCACATCACAGCAAACACCGAGAGATCCTTCGAGCGCACCCTGGGCAGGAGAGCTTCGACTCTTTTACCAATCACGTTGCCTTTCGGATCCAGCTTCATGCTACGCACAATGATCTTGCCCGCAAACTTTGCCCTGTATTCCAATTCCGCCTTTGCTTCTGATGGCGAATCAAAATCACCGAAAACCGTCTGTAGAGTAATTCCATTCGAGGCCTTATAAACATGATAGGAAAGTCGTGTGCCGCCATCCGCTGAGGGCCCATCGGCCGCTATTGTCGCCCTGAATGTCATTTTCCGCGGATCGCATTCGCCATGAACGATTTTCCTGCTTTTCTGGACATGCGAGACGGGTCGATCTGTCTGGGCGCCGGAGGCTGCACACGCCGTGACCATCAACAGAGCCACCGAGAGTTGTCTGAGCAAACGGCTCATATGCGCCCCCTGTTTCTTAGACACCGCTGTGGGCCATCCGTTGTCATAAAAAAAACTAAACGCGTTACCACGGAAGATATCGAAACCAGTGCATCTTCGCCCACAGCAGAGCGAGACCGACGAGGAAGCCGAGGGCCGCTTGATACTCGCGATTGCGTTGATAGAGCCGCGAAGAAAATTTGGGAGATGATTCACGCGGATGCGCCGCGGGGCGAAAACGCGGCCAGAAGAGCGGGACGCGAGCGGCGTAATCGTCGAACGCATCGCCGTAATGCGCGCGCAGTTCGCCCTCCTCGCGCTTCATCACCGCCGGATAAAACAGAGCGAGATATGCGGCGACGATGATTGCGGCCCAGAGCGAATCTCCAGAGACGACGAATCCCGCGGCCAAAATCACGCTGCCGAAATATAGAGGATTGCGCGTAAAGGCATACGGGCCGCTGACGGCGAGCGCTTCATGTTTACGGAGGTAGCCGGCGGCCCATGCGCGTATGGCGATTCCCAGCGCTCCGACCAGAGCGCCAATCGCGAGCGAGCGCGGAGTGGGCTTGGCGAAAATTAGATACGCGAGCGCTACGGGATAGCCGATGCGGACGCGCCAGCGAATCCAAAAATTTGTGGCGGCGAGCGTCATGGAGTTTTCAGGCGGCGCGTGATCGCGTCGAGGACTTGCTCGACAGTGATGGAGAGCATCGACGGCGCGAAAGTTTTGTCGCGGCGATACGTGGTTTCCTCAGGCGAAGCGTTGCGGACTACGACATCGTGTTTCGAGAAAGGGCCGTTGCGAGCAGGGTCGGTGGGTCCGTACAGGCCGACGACGGGCGTGCCTAAAGCGGAGGCGAGATGCAACGGGCCAGTGTCGGCGGCGACGACGAATTTAGCGCGGCGCAGGAGCGCGATCAATTGCGGAAGATCGAATAATTCGACGAGAGGCTCGGGCGAATCTGTTGATGCAGGCAGGCTGGCGGCGCGTTGGACAATTTCCGCGAGATTGCGTTCGCCTGGGCCGAAGCTGATCACGCCGCGCCAGCCGTAACGTTCAACTAGCGCGCGATGCAGAGCGCCGTAACGTTCGGCGGGCCAGCATTTCGAGGCCCAGCCTCCTCCCGGCGAAAGAACGAAAAAATCAGTGATGGCATGCGCGGCGAGGACGCGGTCGACGTGCTCGCGGGCTTCGCGCGAAGTGGGCAGCCAGAAACGAATTTCTTCTGCATGCGCGCCGACGCTTTCGACGAGTTCGAGATTGTGCTGGACTTTGTGAAGGCGCTGCGGCATGACTTTTTCCGTATAAAAAAAAGCTGCAGCTGGTTCGCGCGCGTAATTCGCGTCGAAGCCGACGCGACGCGGCGCTCCGGAAAGTCGCGCGAGGATTGCGGAGCGATAAAGCGACTGAAAATCGAGCGCGATGGTGTAGCGCGCGGCGCGCAGCTGACGAATGGTTGCGCCCACGTTGCGCCAATTGCGGCGGTCGATTGAAATTATTTCAGTGGTGTCGGGATTGCCTTCGAGAATCGCGGACCATTTGGAATCGACGAGCCAGTCGATTTGCGCGCGCGGAAAAGATTCACGCAACGCGGCGACGGCGGGAAGCGTATGCACGATGTCTCCGAGCGCGCCCATGCGGAGTATGAGAAGGCGCTCGTCAGCCATGGGATGCTTGGCGAATGCGCGAGACGAGATCGCGCGTGGAATGCTGCTTCGCGTCTCCGACGATCGCGACGCGAATGCCGAGGCGCGCCGCTTCTTCGCGCTCGGGCACCGTGTCAACAGTGTAGTCGGTGCCTTTCGCGTGGACATTTGGACGAAGGTCGCGCAAAAGAGCGCGCACGTCAGGCTCGTCGAAAATTACGACGTAGTCGACAGCGGCGAGCGCGGCAACAAGTTCGGCGCGCGCCGGCGCGGACAGAATCGGGCGGCCGGGACCTTTGAGCCCGCGGACACTCGCATCGGAATTTATCGCGACGACGAGGAGATCGCCTTCGCGGCGCGCGCCCTGGAGATAGCGGACGTGTCCGGCGTGCAAAATGTCGAAGCAGCCGTTCGCGAGCACGACTGTTTTTCCGCTGGAGCGATGCTGCTGGAGACGCGTTTGCAAATCGGCGCGAGAAAGAATTTTGGAACGCGTGTTCATGCGCCGGCGGTAGCCTCGCCGCGAATCGCGGATTCAAGTTCGGCGCGTGTGACGGCGGCGGTGCCGCGTTTCATCACGACGATGCCACCCGCGTAATTCGCAAGATGCGCGGCTTCTACAAACGAAGCGCCCGCGGCGAGCGCGAGCGTGAAGACGGCGATGACTGTGTCGCCCGCGCCGGTGACGTCAACGGCATCGTCGGAACCGTAGACACGAATTTCGTAGGGAGGTTTGGTGCGCTCGAAAAGAACCATGCCATCCTTGCCGCGCGTGACGAGCAGTGCGCCGAGATTGAGCGCGCGCAATGCGCGCTGGCCAAGAAGTCCGAGCGTGCGGCGATCGTTGCCGATCTTCGAATGATAAAGAGCCTCGAGTTCGGGTTCGTTCGGCGTGGCCGCGGTGAGTTTCGCTCCGCGATAATCGAGCAGACGATAACGCGAATCGAGCGTCGCGATTTTCGGACGCAAGCTTTTGAGCAAACGCGGAGTGACGGAGCCGGCGCCGTAATCGGAGACGAGCACGGCATTCGATTTGCGAATGCGGGCGCGGCTTTTGCGAAGGATTTGCGCCGCGATGCGCGACGGCATTTCTGTTTCCGGTTCGCGGTCGACGCGCAGAACTTGCTGACGTGATGTATGCGTCCAACGCGCGAGGAAGCGCGTTTTCGTGGTGGTGGTCCAGCCGCGCGCGCGAAGGATCCCGGAGACGTCCACTTGCTTGCGGCTGAAATACTCGATGAGGGCGTTTCCAGCGGCGTCATCACCCACAACACCTATGGGGAAAACCTTTGCGCCCAAATCGACGAGATTGTTCGCGGCATTCGCGCCACCGCCGGGGATCATTTCTGTTTGCTTGTGGCGCAAAATCAGAACTGGCGCTTCGCGGGAGACGCGCGAGATTTCTCCGGTGACGTATTCGTCGACGACGAAATCGCCCAAGACGACGATGGTCTGGCGTGAGAATGCGGAGACAATGTCCAGCAAGCGAGACAAATCGGGCGAGCGTGCGGCGACGTCGTGCGTCTTTCTTGCGCGCTTCATGGCTTGCCTCCGAGGATGAGGTCGACGGCGGCAGTGAGATCCTCGACGACGTGATCGGGTTGGCGCGGCCATGCGTCGCGATGATATTCGTATTCGCCGCGGCCGTAACCGGAGAGCACGAGAATGCTGTGGCAACCGACGGATTGTCCCATGGAAATATCGTCGTAGCGATCGCTGACGAGGACTGAATCAGCGAGATCGAGCACGTGTTCGCGCGCGGCCTGCTCGAGCATTCCGGGAAGAGGCTTGCGGCACTTGCAATTGTCGTCGCGGATGTGCGGGCAGTAATAAATGGCGTCGACGCGCGCGCCCGCGGCCGCGAGTTCCGCTTTCATTTTGTCGTGAACTTCTGGAATCAAAGACTCCGGGAAAAAATTGCGAGCGACTCCCGATTGATTGGTGACGACGATTACCGGGAGGCCGGCTTGATTCAGGCGGCGTATCGCGGCTGGCGCATACGGAAACATGACGAAGCGGGTCAAATGATTGACATAACCCATTTCCTCGGAGATGGTGCCATCGCGATCGAGAAAAACGGCGCGGCGTTTCGAGTTTTGCGGTTTTGTTGGCGAGTCACGCACGGGGCGGCTGCTCCAGCCATTGCAGGGCGGCGGCGTGAACGTCGGCAACAGTGACGCGCGTCATGCAGCGATGGTCGATGGGACATTCGCGCAAAAAACACGGACTGCACGCAACTTTACGCTGCACGAGGGTTCGTCGCGCCGTCACGGGCGCGGTGCCATGCGGATCGGTGGAACCAAAGACGGCGACGACGGGAACGCCAACAGCGGCGGCTACGTGCATCGCGCCCGAATCATTGCCAATGAAAAGTTGGCAGCGTGAAAAGATGGCGGGAAGCTCCCCGATGGGCGTCTGACCAACCAAGCGGATGGGTTGATGGCGCATTCGTGCAGCAATTTGCCGCGAGACCTCGACTTCGGAAGGCGTTCCGAAAAGTATCACATCGGCATTGAACTCATCAACGAGGCTGTCGGCGACGGCCGCGAAACGTTCCGGCAACCAGCATTTCGCTGCGCCATAGGCCGCGCCGGGTGCGAGCGCGATGCGAAGCGAGGCGGAATGAACGCCGGCTTTTTGCAGGCGCGATTCGGCTGCTTCCGAAGCACCGGGCGCGAGACGCAAAACAATTTTTGTGATGGCTGGCAATTTATCGAGCCAGCCGATGCGTCGAAGCAACTCGAGATAATAATACGATTCGTGCGCGGGTATTTCGCCGGCGTGTGGAACGCGAACCGCGCGAGTGAGCAGAAGACGGCGGGCGTCGCGGGCGTAACCGATGCGCTCCGGAATTTTAGAGCGCCAGGCGAGCCATGCGGCGGAGAATGCATTTTGCAAAAGCAACGCGCAATCAAAATGCTCGCGGCGAAGTTCGCGGGAAATATTTTCCATGGCGAAGGGACTGCGCACGGAAGCGTCCAAGGCAGTGATGCGATCCGCAAAAGGCTGGCCGCGATAAAGATCGGCGACCCACGGACGCGCAAGAATCGAGATTTCCGCTTGCGGCCAGTGCGCGCGAACGGCCTCAAGTGCGGGGATGCACATTACCGCGTCGCCGACCCAATTTGTGGCGCGAATCAGGAGCTTCATGGCGGCGGCACCGGTTTTTTGCGCGCCAATGCGCCGAGAATGGTTCGCCAGAGCGCTTCTTCGTCGTCGAAACGCAAAGCGATTTTGCAAAAGAATACTGGCAGGCGCTTGGTGCGAAGCGGCGTCAAGTCCGGAATATCTTTTTCCGTGCATAGAAGAGCATCGGCTCCCGCGGCGAAGGCGCGAGATTCCAAATCGGAAAGATCAGCTTCGGTGTAGAGATGATGATCGCGGAAGGTTGCGTGTCCGGCGAGTTGGATTCCCCACATTTTCAGATCGTCGAAAAAAGCGGATGGATTGCCGATGCCGCAAAAGGCAAAAAACTTTTGGTTGCCGGTTGATTGATTGTTTTTTGCACTGGAAGGCGGGTCGTACGTTTCGACGCCGAGCAATTCGGTGCGCGCGTAAAAAATGGGCGCGGACGTGTGGCGCTGAATCATGGCTTCCGTGGCAGGCGCGTGTTCGCTTCGTGTGATCACGATAATATCAGCGCGGCGCAGCGCGGAAATCGGCTCGCGAAGGCGCCCTGTGGGCAGAAGGTGGCCTCCGCCGAACGGATTCGTGGCGTCAAGCAAAACAATATCCACGTCGCGCGCGAGTTGGAGATGCTGAAATCCATCGTCGAGAAGAAAACATTCGACGCCGCGACTTTCCAGTTCCCTGCCCTTCGAGAAACGATTCGCGCCCAGGCCGATCTTGACCTTGTCACCCAAGCGTTCCCGAAGGAGGGCCGCTTCGTCATTAGAGCCTTCTGGAATGTCGATGCCATGGGCGACGCGGGATCTTTGCGGCAAAGGGCGATAGCCGCGAGACAGCACGGCAGTTTTTTTCCCACTTGCCGCGAAACGTTGCGCGAGCCAAACAACCATGGGAGTTTTTCCCGTGCCGCCGACGGTGAGGTTGCCGACGCTGATGACGACGCCGCGCAAACGGCGCTGATGAAAAATACCGGCGCGGTAAGTCCACGCGCGCAAACGCGCAGCGGCGCCGTAGAGAATCGAAAGCGGCCACAGAAATGATTGGGCGAGAGTCACGCGCCGCCTCGCGGAGATTGCGAAAAGCTTTCAAGAAGTGCGGCGACGCGCGCGAGAGTGCGCGTCGTGGCTCCGCGATTCGCTTCGACGAGCGCGCGGGCCTTGCGTCCCATTTCCGCGCTGCGAGAAGGATCGCGAATCAAGTCGACCCAGACTTTTCCCAGCTGCGCGGCGCTCGAAACCTGGACTCCCGCGCCGGCACTCGAGAATCGCGCGGCCATGTCGCGAAAATTTTCCATCGAAGATCCGAAAACAGGCGGCTTGGAGAACCACGCCGGCTCGAGAATATTATGACCGCCGGAAGGCACAAGCGAGCCGCCGACGAAGACCGCATCAGCAAGAGAATAAAGGCCGGCGAGTTCGCCAATGGAATCGAGGACGAGGACATCGGCATTTTCGTCGAGAGGCGCGTTCAGATCGAGCGAGCTGCGACGAATGGCTTTCCAGCCGCGCTCTTCGACGGCGCGCACGGCGGCGTCGAAACGCTCGGGCTTGCGCGGAGCGAGAACGAAGAGCGCGTGCCGCCACTGGCGCTGGACAATATCGTAGGCGGCGAGAACGATTTCCTCTTCTCCGGCAACGACGCTGCCGGCGACGAGAAGCGGCCATCGTTCCTGTTCGCGCATTTGTTGGGCGAGCCAGTTGCCGAAAGCGGCGGGCGGATGCGGCTCGTGATCGTACTTCATGTTGCCGGTGACTTCGATGCGAGCGGCGGGCGCGCCCATTTGTTGCAGGCGTTGGGCGTCTTCGGCGGATTGCGCGAGAAAAAGATCGGCGTTGTGCAAAACGCGCTCGAAGAATTTGCCGATGAGCGCTTGGAAACGCCGGAAGCGGCGAAAAGATTTGTCGGAGATGCGGCTGTTGACGAAAACGACGGGAATGTTGGCGCGATCGGCTTCGCGCATGAAGTTCGGCCAAATTTCCGTTTCGAGAATTACGACCAGGGCCGGACGAAGCTGATTTAGATCGCGGCGGACTGTACCGGGCCAGTCAAAAGGAAAATAAAAAATGCCGTCGGCGGAAGCGATGCGTTCGCGCGCGACGCGCTGGCCCGTGGCGGTGGTGGTCGAGAGGAAAATCTCACGATCGGGGAAACGCTGCTTGAGGCCGTCGATGAGAGGCTGGGCGGCGAGAACTTCGCCGACGGAGACTGCGTGAATCCAGATAGAGGAAAAGCCGGAATTTGTGCGCGAAAGCGTTTGAGGCAAATGCCCCATGCGCTGGCGAAAACTGGCGAGATATTTTCCGCGGCGGAGTCCTTGCAAGGCGAAATACGGCGCGAGCAGCACCATGACGATGGCCATCAGCACGCTGTAAAGAAAATACATGTGGGGAGCAAGGCGCCGGTCGAAAGAAACGGCGAGCGCAAGAGAAGCATTATAGTGGCAAGGCTGATTTGAAACCCACAACGTTTCTGGGCGCGGGTGCATCTATCCGCAAGAAGTGAATGACGGGTGGAGATGATGCGAAGCCTACTGCTGATTGCAACGCTGGGCGTGCTGGTGGCCGTTCCGCAAATCCAAGGACCGGATATTTCGAAGTGGGCGGCCAAGGACGCGCATCAGGATTTCGTGGTGGCGGCGCAGGCTTATGGCGATGCGGCGCGTTCGAAGGGAAAATTCGGCAAAGGGGCGGATCCTTATCCGGCGGGATTGCTGGCGGTCGACGTATATTTTCGAAACAACATGAAGCTGCCCGTGCACGTGGACCTGCACACGATCCGGCTGAACGTTGACGACCCGAACGGGCAGAAATTTCACCTGGAGCCGCTGAGTTTGGGGGAAACTGCCGACGATATCGCGCATCCGAAAGGGCCGCCGTCGCCGAGCGTGCGGCGATTGCCGATTCCCTTTCCGCATGGCGACAGCAAGCAACAGAGCGTGATGGACAAGCTGGAGCCGTTGACGCTGCAATCGGATATTGTGCCGCCGGGCGGAACGATTCACGGGTGCATGTTTTTCGACGTGAGCCACCACTTCAACTTGGTGCCGGATGCGTCGCTGTATGTGCCGGACGTGAAATCGGTAGGGTCGGATACGGGCCTGATTTATTTTGAAGTGGCGCTGGGCCACAAGCACACGCAATAATTTTTGCAATCGATTTCCACCTGCATCGCAGCGACGTTTGCTGAAACGGCGAGGGTCGGCTAGAATCACACTTCATTTTCTTCCTCTCTGAATTTATCCGAGGCTCATGGCGCTTCTCGACGAATTAAATTCACAGCAACGCGAAGCAGTGTTGGCGACCGAAGGACCCGTGCTGGTGCTGGCGGGCGCGGGGACGGGCAAGACGCGCGTGATTACGTATCGCGTGGCGCATTTGATCGAACAGGGCATCCCGGGCAGGAATATTCTGGCGGTTACGTTCACGAACCGAGCCGCGGATCAAATGCGGCGTCGGATCGAGGAACTGGTGCGCGCGAGCGGGCACGACGCGTCGGATATCTGGATTTCGACGTTCCATTCGTTCTGTGCGCGTCTGCTGCGGCGCGAAGCGACACACGCCGGTCTGCCGAGGGACTTCGCAATTTATGATGATGACGACCAGGCGCGCGCGGTGAAACTCGCTGTGCAGAATCTGAAACTGGTCGAGAAGGAATTTCCACCGCGACAGGTGCGCGACCGCATCAGCTCCGCAAAAAATCACAACACTTCGCCGGGCGAGATGGAAAGGGATGCGTACGATCCGTTTGGCAAGAAAGTGGCGGCGATCTATCGCGAGTACGAGGAGATTTTGCGCAAAGCGAGTGCGCTCGATTTCGACGATTTGCTGCTGCGCGCCGTGAAGCTGCTGCGCGAGAACCCCGAAGTACGCGGACGATGGTCTGAGCGGCTGCGTTATATGCAAGTGGACGAGTTTCAGGACACGAATGCGTCGCAGGAAGAATTGGTGCGGCTGCTGGCCGGAAAAGAGCGGAACGTTTGCGTGGTGGGTGACGAGGATCAGTCGATTTATAGCTGGCGCGGCGCGGTGAGCGGGAATTTCCGGCGGTTCCTCGAGGATTTTCCGGGCGCGCGGACGATTCGGCTCGAAGAGAATTACCGTTCGACGCAAACGATACTGGACGCGGCGGGCGCAGTGGTCAGCAATAACCGGAGCCGGCTCGGGAAGAATTTGAAAGCGGCGCTGGGTGAAGGCGAGTTGCTGAAATTTTACGAGGCGCGCGACGCTTCGGACGAAGCGGAATACGTTTGCGGCGAGATCACGGGGATTTTGCGCGAGGATTCGAGCGCGACAGTGGCCGTGCTTTACCGGACTTCAGCGCAGTCGCGTTCATTCGAGGAATCGCTCAGGCGATTGGGTATTCGTTACCGCGTAGTGGGCGGCTTCAGCTTTTATCAGCGCGCGGAAATCCGAGACGCGCTGGCGTACGTGCGGATGGTGATGCATCCCGAGGACGATGTGGCGCTGCTGCGCGTGTTGAATGTGCCGCCGCGAGGCATCGGGAAAGTCACGGTGGATGCCCTGCGAGAAGTGGCGCGCGAATTTAATGAATCGCTGTGGGAAGCGATTCCGCGGATGACTGGCGGAGGCAAAGCGCGAGGCGCTACGACGCTGGGGGCGTTTCGCGAAATGGTTCTGGGCATGACGGAGGAATGCCAGTCGCGAAGTGCGGGCGATTTGCTGGAAGTGGTGCTGAGCCGCACGGGATATTTCGATTGGGTGGAGCAGCAGGATAAATTGGACCATTCGACGCGGGCGGACAATGTGCGTGAACTCTCGAACGCGCTCGCGGAGGCAATCGAGGCGGGACAATCGCTCGAGGATATTTTGGACCGCGCGGCGCTCGTGAGCGACACGGATGAATATGACGAGAGCGTGCCGGTGTCGTTGATGACGCTGCACAGCGCGAAGGGATTGGAATTCGATCACGTGTTTCTGGCGGGGCTCGAAGAAGGAGTGCTGCCACACGGAAGGTCGATGGGGAGCGACGAAGACATCGAGGAAGAGCGCAGGCTCTGCTACGTGGGAATGACGCGCGCGAAGCGGAGGCTGACCATTTCGCGCGCGATTTACCGGCGGTCGTGGGGAAATGCGGAATTGACTCCGGCGGCGCCCTCACGATTTTTGGCGGAGATCCCGGGTGAAATGGTGGAGGCCGCAAAAGGATCGCAGAGCGAAGTGGGAGAGACGCGACGTTACGAACCGGACCCGGATTTTTATAACGCGGAGTATCGGAGGCCGGGGAAATATGCGAGCGCCGGTGGCGGGAAATTTGGTGCGCGAGGGACGGGCGCGGCGCGCCCGAAGCGAACAGCGAATCCGCCGATTGGGACGCGGGTGCGGCATCCTACGTATGGCGTCGGGACGATTCTGAAGGTTGAGGATGATGGAGATGACCGGAGGATCACGGTGAGCTTCGTCGATCATGGGATGAAAAAGCTGATCGAGCGATATGCGCATTTGGAGACGATGTAGCTACACGGCTGAGATCTGCCATTGCGGCTGCAGCCCAGCTCAAGGTACAGTTTCGCCCGATGAGCGGCAGCAAAAAGCCGGGAAGCGAAGGGACGGTTCCGGTTGAATAACGAGCTCTTCCGTACCAAGAGTATCGACCAGCTGATTTCCGACGCGGACCAGCCGTCCAAGCGCTTGAAGAAGACGCTCGGCTGGCTGAGCCTTACTGCTCTGGGAATTGGCGCGATCATCGGCAGCGGCATTTTCATCACTACCGGGACCGCCGCGGCCGGCGAAGTGGATCGCTATCCCTCGATCCTTCAGGCCCCATTGCTCAGCGTGCTGATGCACGGCACTCATGCCCTGGGCATAAACGGCAGGCCCGGCGCGGGCCCGGGTATCGCCGTATCGTTTCTGGCGGTCGCCCTCATTTGCGCCCTGGCGGGTCTGTGTTACGCCGAGCTTGCATCGATGATCCCGATTGCCGGCAGCGCCTACACATACACGTATGCAACGCTGGGCGAATTCGTCGCCTGGATCATCGGCTGGGATTTGATCCTCGAATATGCCGTCTCAAACATGGCCGTCGCCGTCGGCTTTTCCGCGTATGTCGATAATCTTCTCAATACTTTCGGTCTGCACATGCCCGCTTCGCTGGCCACTCCCGCGTACGATCCGATGGCTGGCTGGGCCTGGCACTTTAATATTCTCGGATTCCTGATTGTGATGTTTCTGACCGTTTTGCTGGTTCGCGGCATTCGTGAATCGGCGGGTGCGAATAACCTGATGGTTGGGATCAAACTGTTGGCCATCGTTGTCTTCTGCGTCGTCGCGAGCAAATATATCCAGCCGTCGAATTTGAAGCCGTTTTTCCCCAATGGCTTTCAGGGCGTCCTGACCGGCGGTGCGATTGTCTTCTTCACTTACATCGGTTTCGACTCGGTATCGACCGCCGCGGAGGAATGCCGGAATCCCAAACGCGATGTACCGATCGGCATTCTTGTGTCGCTGTTGGTCTGCGCAATTTTTTACGTGGGCGTCGCCATAGTGCTCACAGGCATCCAGAAGTGGGACACGCTGAACAACGCCGCTCCGGTCGCCAATGCCCTCGAAGCCATCGGATTGAAGCTCACCGATCGATGGGTGACGGTCGGCGCGCTGATGGGGATGATTTCGTCAATCCTCGTTTTTCAGTTGGGCCAGGCTCGCGTGTGGTTCGCGATGTCTCGCGACGGGCTTTTGCCTTCGATATTTTCGCGTGTCCACAAGACATTTCGGACACCCGATTTCGCGACCTGGGTTGCCGGTTTTTTCGTCGCGATTCCCGCCGGGATTTTCGACATCGGCACACTCGTGAATTTAACGAACATTGGCACGCTCTTCGCTTTCATTCTCGTCTCGGTCGCGGTTCTAATCCTGCGAAAACGCCAGCCCGAGCGTCCGCGAGGCTTCCGGGTTCCCTTTTCTCCCTGGATTCCCATCGCGTCGGTGGTTTTGTGCTTCGTTCTAATGGCCAGCCTGACGGTGGAAAATTGGGTGCGGTTTTTTGTCTGGCTGACGATTGGGCTGTTGTTTTATTTCGATTTTGGAGTCCGGCACAGCACGGCCGGACGGTCGGCCGATGCCCGGGCACAGCGTGCGCTTATGCTTGTTTCCGATAAGGCGCTAATGGCATTGAGCGGCGTGCTGCTCGTACTGGCCACCATTGGCGGGGGGGTTGTGTGGCAAGGACTATTGCAGGCCGGGATACTGGAGAAATTGGGGCTCCTGGTAGTCGCGATTTTCGCCGTTGTGTATTTATGGAAGGCTTACAACCATTATCGCGAGGACTCGCTCGCCACAGAAAAATCATGACGGGCAACACAAAAGGCACAGCCAACTTTGTTTGGTTGCCGCAAGGCTGCCAAGAACGATGGCCCCGCTTTCACACCCATGCGTTTACTCCTACCAGCATCGCCATGCTGGTGGTCGCGAGTATTGTTTTCGCGCCGCTTGCGTTCGGATGGGGCGAGAATGCCGATCGGCTGGTGGTGAATAACGCGGTGGGGACTTTGCCGCAGGAAATGCGGCCGTTCTTTGAGGCGAACCGGCAATTTCTGGTTTTGCACGTCACCGATGCCGCGGAGGCGGCGCTGAAAAGTCCGCTGGAGATGGACAATGAGTACATCCGGCTGGATCATTACGGGCAGTATCCCTTCGCTGGGCTGCCGCGCATTTATAAAGATGCGGCGCGGAAGTTCAGCAAGCGGTCGCTGGACGCGAACGGTTTGCTGCCGTGGGAAGTGGGCCTGTACAGCGCGAAACTGACGGACGATTTTCACTCGGGGAATTTGGCGGCGGCAAAACTGGACGCGGCGGCGCTGGCCCATTACGTGAATGCCGCGCACGACCCGTTCCATACCACGATCAATGCTGATGGGCACCTATCGGGGCAGCCGGGAGTGAACGACCGCTTCGGCAAAAAACTGGTGAACCGCTATTCGCTGTTTTTCTACCTCCATCCGAATCCGGCGTCGTTCATTGCGGATCCGACGGACCGTGCGTTTGAGATGTGCCTGACGGCGCATTCGTGGCTGGAAAATATTCTGCTCGCCGACCGGCGCGCGCATGAGGGACTTTCCGACTACAACGACGAATACTACGACCGGTTCTACAGCCAGGCCGGCGCGGTGCTAGTGGGACAAATATCGAACGCCACGACGGATGTTGGGTCCTATTGGCTGACGGCTTGGGAAAATGCCGGCCGGCCGCCGCTGCCCGCGCAATAGAACAGTTGTGATGGCGCTGATGCAATCCTCCGCTGGAATTCCCGCCGCGATACTTCAACTGCCGAAGGCTGAGCTTCACGTGCACCTGGAAGGCTGTCTGACGCCGGAGCTGATTGTAGAATTGGCGGCGCGGCACGGCGAAAAACTGGAACGCAGAAGCGTGGAAGCGCGGTACGAGACGAGGACTTTTGCGGAGTTCCTGGAACTATTCAAGTGGGCGACTTCGTATTTGCGCGGGACTGAGGATTATGCGCGGCTGGCGGAAGTTACAGCGGCGCGCATGAGGGAGGAGAAATACCAGTATGTCGAGTTCACTTTGTCGATTGGAGTGATGCTGCTGCGAAAGCAAAACGTGGAGAGGAATTTTGCGGCGATTGCGAGCGTGACGCGGAAATGCGGATTGCGAATGCAGTGGATTTTTGATGCGGTGCGGCAGTTCGGCGCTGAAAAGGCGATGGATGTGGCGCGAATAGCGGCAGAAATGAAATCGGAAGGAGTGGTGGCATTGGGAATGGGCGGCGACGAAGAATCGCTGCCGGCGGCGGATTTTCGCGAGGTATACGAATATGCCGCGAGCCAAGGATTAGATCGCGTGGCTCACGCGGGCGAAATGGGCGGAGCGGAGGCGGTGCGCGACGCGATCGAGATACTTGGAGCGGAGCGCATCGGGCACGGAATCGCGAGCATCCGAGATGAAAAGTTGATGGAGATGCTGGCCGACCGGGAAATTCCGCTGGAAATTTGTCCGCAGAGCAACGTGTGCACCGGGGCGCTGTCAAAATTGCGGGGGGTACAAAACGCGCGGATGGAAGAGCATCCGTTGCCGGAACTTATCGCGCGCGGCGTTCCGGTGACGCTATCGACCGATGATCCGGCGATGTTTCGTACGAGTCTGGACGACACGTACCGGACGGCCATGGAAAAACTGGGAGTGGCGACGCAGCAGATGGTCAGCCTGACGGAGGCGAGCTTTCGCCATGCGTTTTTAGACGAGGAAGAAAAACGAGAGATGATTGCCAACTTTCGCGCCGAAGCGACGAGGCTCGGCCTGCTATAATAGCGCGCATGAAAGCTCACGTGTGGGTAATGCCGAAAACGACGGTGCTCGATCCGCAGGGAGAAACGATTCACCATGCGTTGACTTCGCTGGGATATTCCAAAGTGCAGCAGGTCAGGCAAGGGAAATT
Organism: Candidatus Acidiferrales bacterium; assembly: GCA_035534035.1. Classification (GTDB taxonomy): domain Bacteria; phylum Acidobacteriota; class Terriglobia; order Acidiferrales; family UBA7541; genus DAHUXN01. Next base: position 14,794 of record DATLSS010000086.1, read on the forward strand.
TTTTGTACTGGACCTCGATGGAGTGAGCGCGGAGGAAGCGAAGGCGCAAGTGGAGAAAATCGCGCGCGCGGTGTTGACTAATCCAGTGATCGAGGAATTCCGCTACGAAATCGTGGCGTGACTTTTTAGCGGCCGCGACGTTCACTTCCCTGTCGTAACGCAGCATTCACTCACGTCTCGTACTTCCCTCGCGTAACGTTCACTGATGCGCTATGGCGTTTGTTTGCCGACTCTTTCTGGCGGCACGGAATATGCTAACCTGAACGAATTGCGCGGCACCGGCCTGGGGGCGTGCGCAGCAAGGAAAGAAAGCGAGCGATAGAACTTTATGTGCGGAATCGTGGGCTATATCGGGCCGAAAAAAGTGGTGCCGCTGATTCTCGACGGCCTGAAACGGCTGGAGTACCGCGGATATGACTCGGCGGGAATCGCCGTGGTCACGAAGGACGGCAAGCTGGATATCCGGCGCGCGTCGGGGAAATTGCGGAATCTGGAAGAGGCGATCCGCCTTTGCCCGCTCGACGGGCTCTACGGAATTGGACACACGCGCTGGGCCACGCACGGGCGTCCGACGGAAGAAAATGCGCATCCGCACCGCGACTGCAAGGGCGAAATCGTGGTGGTGCACAACGGAATCATCGAGAACTACCTGGAATTGAAGCAGCAGCTGATTCAAAAAGGGCACAAGTTTTTGACCGAGACGGATACGGAAGTGATTGCGCACCTGATCGAAGAGAACTTCAATGGCTCACTCGAAGGCTCGGTGCAAAAAACGGTGAAGCAACTGACGGGCGTTTATGCGCTGGCGGTGATTTCGACGCGCGATCCGCGAAAAATCGTGGCGGCGCGCTGGGGTCCTCCGGCGGTGATCGGACTGGGGCAAAACGAATATTTCGTGGCGAGCGATATTCCGGCGGTGCTCCATCACACGCGCGACGTGGTGTTTCTTGCGGATGGCGACATTGCGGTGATTACCGCCGAGGGCGTGCGGCTGATGGATTTTGATGGCGCGGCGATTGAGCGTCCGGTGCAGCACATCACGTGGGACCCGATCATGGCGGAAAAGGGCGGGTTCAAGCATTTCATGCAGAAGGAAATCTTCGAACAGCCGCGCGCGGTGCGGGACACGCTGGTGGGGCGCGTGTCGCTCGATTCCGGAAAAGTGTTTCTGGACGAGATGGACATCACGGAGAAGGAATTCCGCGAATTCGAGAATATAAAAATCGTTGCGTGTGGAACGAGTTGGCACGCGGGGCTGGCCGGGAAATTCATGATGGAGAAGCTGGCGCAGATTCCGGTGGAAGTGGACTACGGGAGCGAATTCCGCTATCGCGATCCGATTGTTGACGGACGTAGTTTGGTTGTCGTCATCAGCCAGTCCGGTGAGACGGCGGACACGCTGGCGGCGCAACGCGAAGCGCGTCAAAAGGGCGCGAAGACGCTGGCGATTTGCAACGTGGTTGGGTCAATGATTACGCGCGAGGCGAGCGGGACAATTCTCACGCACGCGGGTCCGGAGATTGGCGTGGCGTCGACGAAGGCTTTTACGGGGCAACTGACGGCGCTGGCGCTGCTGGCGCTGCACATCGGAGAGTTGCGCGGCAAAACGTCGTCGGAGGCGGGCAAGAAAATCGTGCAGGAAATGTCGCGCCTGCCGCACAAGATGGAAGCGGTGCTGCAACGCGACGAGGAATATGAGGCGCTGGGACGCCAATTCTTCCGGCATGCGGACTTTTTGTATCTTGGGCGCGGAATACATTACCCGATTGCGCTCGAAGGGGCGCTGAAGCTGAAGGAAATTTCCTACATTCACGCGGAAGGCTATCCAGCGGGAGAAATGAAGCACGGGCCGAACGCTTTGATCGATGAAAATTTGCCGGTGGTGATTATTGCGACGCGGGATGAGAATGATGCGGCGTCGATGACGCGATACGAAAAAACCGTGTCGAACATCAAGGAAGTGAAGGCGCGGGACGGGATTGTGATTGCGATTGTGACCGAAGGCGATCATTTGGCGCGCGAGGCTGCCGACCATGTGATCGAGATTCCCGCGGCGCCGGAGATTTTGACGCCCATTCTGGAAGTTTTGCCACTGCAACTGCTGGCGTACCACATTGCCGTGCGGCGCGGTTGCGATGTGGACCAGCCGAGAAACCTGGCGAAATCGGTGACCGTGGAATAATGAAATCGAACGGCGATTAAGCCCACTTCGGGTAGGTCTTCCCACAGACGAAACTGAAGCCTCTCTTAGAAATCCGCGCCTTTTTCATCAACCATCTTGCGAGTGTCAAACACGTTGCGAAGGTTGAGGCCCTTCAATTTGCAGATGAATTCGAGGCCTTTCTCCTGGCCCGACGCTACGTCCGCGCCGCTGCCTGCCTTTTTGGGAAAGAAAAATACGATGCTGTTGGTCCTGCCGTCGCGACTCTTGTTCATCCGAACGGAGGTAGGCGCCACCTTCTGCTTCATCGCGCCACGCCATCACTCAGATAGGCCGTACGTCGTAAGGTTTCTCATCAAAATACTCGAATGCCGCCGCGAGGTATCGTAATTCCCCGCAGCTAGCGGAGGTTTCCGATCATACCGATATTCGCTCCGACGACTGTTTGCATGTCGAACGCCACGTGGCGCCCGTCGGGGGAAACGGCGAAATGATCCTGGGAGTTCTTCGCCGGATCCACCCAATATGAATAGATCATGGGGATGGTCGTGGACGTCCGTTCCAGGCCCTTGCCGTCCCACCCAATCTTGCAGAGCACTCCGTTCAAATCAGGTTTGCCTTCAACGAAGTAAATTTCATTTTGGGGTCCGCGAGCAATCCACCAACCGATCCAGCCGCGGAAGATTTGGCGCGGCGGATTCTTGAAGTCATCCACCCAGAGCCCTGCAACCGGATCGTCTTCCCGGGTTGCCAGATTAATATATGCAATCGAGTGCCCATCTGGAGAGAATCGCAAGGGCGCCCACTTGAGGTTCCCATGAATCGGACCGAGCACCTCGCTCTTGTTGGTTCGCGAATCGAAAGCCACCACCTGACCCTCGGGACTCCGAAACAGCACTCGTCCGTCAAGACCGACGTCGAAAAGGCGGTCCCTCGCATTTTTAAGAATCGTTTCTGGCGCGCCTCCGGAAACTGGGACGCTGCGGAGTTCATCAGCGCGCGCGGCGCTTGATTCAGATTGATAAATCACATGCTGGCTGTCCGGACTCCAACGTGGAAAGATGTTGACGCGGTCGTCTCGAGCCACTTGTACCGGATTTGAGCCATCTGCGTTCGAGACCCAGATGCTTTCGTTTTCCGCCCCTTTGAGGTTCGAGAAGTACGCCAGGTGTTTTCCATCCGGCGAGTAAACGGGAGCCTCCTGATTGCGGCCGGGATCGGTGGTGAGCAATTTCGCGCTCTGCTGGCCCGGCCTTGCGGCGAGGTCCAGTTGGGCGATGTTCGTGTTCACACGCCAAGTTGAAAAAACGATCTTCTTTCCATCGGAAGAGACGTCGAGTTGCGCATCGTCGCCCTGGCCGGCTGTAATTTGTTCTGGAGCGCCTCCGGTGGCGGCGATTTTCCAGACGTTCATCGTCCCGCCGCGACTCGATGCAAAGTAAATAAACCGCCCGTTCGGAGACCAGGCGGGCGAAAGCACCAAAGCACTGTCGTGCGTTAACTCCCGCACTTTGCCTGATGCAAGATCAGCGAGATCCAGTTCGCCATAAGGACCATTGGAGCGACGGCAAAAGGCAATTTGGTGTCCGTCCGGAGAAAAGCGCGGCTCGGTGTCGCGCCACTCGCCGCCCATTGTCGCCACCACTTGATGCGCGTTCTCACCAGAGATCCCGGAAACCCAAACAGTGTCGTCCGCTGCGTTCTCATAAGCCAGAAAATGGCCGTCGGGAGACCAAGCCGGATCGATGGCATTCAAGATTAGCCTACGCGGCGTTCCGCCGAGGGCGGGAACTTCCCAGATGTCCCAAATGCCAGAATGATTGAGGCGCGCGAAGGCAATGGCGGTCCCATCTGGCGACCATGCGGGCCGGTCCTTGAGATTCGCGTCGTTGGTGACCTGCACCAAGCTGCCTCCACTAATCAGTCCCACGTAGATGTTGTAATGCCCGCCACGGTTGGAGACGAATGCCAGCGAGCGGCCGTCGGGCGAAAGCGCTGGCTGCGCCTGCACGCCGGCAAAATTCGTGACGGCGCTGAAGTGCAGGGAGGCTTGCCGCGGTGCGCGGGCGACGTAGCCGATGGCGAAAAAAATGGAGGCGATTGCGAATGCCGCCGCGATTGCCCAGGCGATACGTTCGCGATGCTTGCGGTGCGCAACAACGGGCGCGGGCACGCCGGCTTGCGAGCCAGCGTCGCGAATCCATTCGAGTTGCAGCTTCAGGTCGTGCGCTGACTGGAAGCGGTCGTCCGGGTCTTTTGCCAGGCAAGTCTTTACGACGCGGTCGAGCGCCGGCGGCGACATTGGCTGCAATGTCGAAATGGGCGGCGGGTCGCGCTCGAGAATGGCCGCGATCAAGCTGGCCTGCGATTTCCCTTCGAAGGCCTTTTTGGCTGTCGCCATTTCGTACAGCGTTGCGCCAAACGCGAAAATGTCGCTGCGCGCGTCGGCTTCCTTGCCTTCAAGTTGCTCCGGAGCCATGTATTGAAACGTGCCAACGATTGTGCCGCGCGCCGTGAGCGGTGACGTTGGCGCGTCGCCGATGTGTTGGGTCATCGTTGGCGAACTGGAAAGATCCACTACCGCCGCAGGAGCGATGGCGGCTTTCGCGAGACCAAAATCCAGGAGCTTCGCGCCGGATTTCGCAAGGATGATGTTGCCGGGCTTCAAGTCGCGGTGAGTCACGCCCTGGCGATGCGCCTTCTCGAGCGCGCCGGCAATTTCAATAGCAACGCGCAGCAGATCGGAGGCGGGCAACGGACCTTTTTCGAGGCGTTTCGCGAGCGTCTCGCCCTCGAGATATTCCATGACGAGGAAATCGGTGCCGTCCTGGTGGCCTACGTCGTAGAGGGTGCAAACGTGCGGATGATTCAGGGAGGAAACAGCGCGAGCTTCGCGCTCAAATCGCTGGCGAACTTCCGGCGTGGCGGCCAGATGCTGCGGGAGAATTTTGATGGCGACGGTGCGGTCGAGGCGCGTGTCCCGCGCGCGATAGACTTCGCCCATGCCGCCGGCGCCCAGCGGGGATTCAATCTCATAGGGCCCCAGTTTCGTGCCTGAGCTCAGCAACGGATTCCTCGCTGCCCCCGGGATTTCGCTTGGCGGCTCAGACGCCGCCAACACAGCTCAACTTCGCCCCAACCCGCCCGCGCCCGGCGGCGATTCAATTTCATAGGGGCCTAATTTTGTGCCGGAAGAAAGGGACATACATCGCGCGGGGATTATACCCGAATCCGCGTTCCTTTCGCCGGATCAGCGCCAACGGAATTGCCCGCGTTGACTTCTGGCTGGCGCGCGGTATGTGGCGAAAACGGCGACGGTGATTAGGCGGTAACGGTACAACGGGCGGACAGTGGCTTGACGGTTTTCCGGTTAGTGCGCGAATCCGAACGTCAACCGATGATTTCCGTGTACGCCGTGATGGGAGCAGAATCCCAAAGGCGACAACGCGAATCAAATCCCAAGTAAATTGGCTACGGCCGAATCGATATATACTAGACCATCCCAGGAGGGCAGTTCATGTTGCGCATAAACGACGAAGCTCCCAATTTCACCGCTGAAACTTCGCAGGGGACCATCAACTTCCACGAATGGATTGGCAACGGCTGGGCCATCTTGTTTTCGCACCCGAAGGACTTTACCCCGGTGTGCACCACGGAACTGGGCTACATGGCCGGGCTGCAGCCGGAATTCGAGAAGCGGAATTGCAAGATCATCGGGCTGAGCGTCGATCCGGTGAGCAGTCACAGCAAGTGGGCCGTGGACATCGAAGAGACACAGGGACACAAAGTCAACTACCCGATGATCGGCGACCCGGAACTAAAAATAGCGAAACTTTACGACATGCTTCCCGCGGACGCCGGCAACACTTCAGACGGCCGCAGCGCGGCCACGAATGCCACCGTGCGCACGGTTTTCGTGATTGGTCCCGACAAAAAAATCAAATTGATGCTCATCTACCCCATGAGTACCGGCCGCAACTTCGATGAAGTGCTGCGCGTGCTCGATTCGATTCAGCTCACTACGAAGCACAAGGTGTCCACGCCCGTGAACTGGAAACCGGGCGAGGACGTAATCCTGTCGGCGGCGGTTTCGGACGAAGAGGCCAAACAGAACTATCCTGGCGGCTGGAAGGCGCCTCGGCCTTATATGCGGATCGTTCCCCAGCCGAAGTAGCAGGCGCAACGAGGATGGTGCGGTGTGATCTTTAAGCAGTTCTATCTGCCTTGCCTGGCGCACGCTTCCTACCTGATTGGAGACGAGGAAACCGGGACGGCAGCCGTTGTTGATCCGCAACGGGACACGGATCAATACATTGCCTTTGCCGCCGAGCACGGGCTCAAGATCAAGCACGTATTCCTGACGCATCTCCACGCCGATTTTGTGGCCGGGCATTTGGAGTTGCGCGATCGCGCGGGCGCAAAAATCTATCTGGGCGCCGCGGCGAAGGCGGGGTACGCGTTTACTCCAGTTCGCGACGGCGACATTCTCGAATTCGGGCGGGTACGGTTGAAGATGCTCGAAACGCCGGGCCACACTCCGGAATCGATCTCGATTGTCGTATACGACCTGAACGCAAGCGACACGCAACCGCATGCCGTTCTCACCGGAGACACTTTGTTCGTAGGCGACGTAGGTCGGCCCGATCTGCGCGTGGCGTTGGGATGGTCGGCCGCGGATTTGGGCGGCATGCTGTTTGATTCGCTGCACACGAAGTTGTTGGCGCTGCCGGACCAAAGCTTGGTGTACCCGGCGCACGGTGCGGGTTCGCTCTGCGGAAGGGCCATCAGCAAGGAGACGGTATCCACTCTGGGGGAGCAGCGGCGATCGAACTATGCGCTGCAGCCCATGAGCAAAGAGGCGTTCATCGAAGTGGTGACGGCCGACCAGCCGGAAGCTCCGGCCTATTTCACCTATGACGCGGTGTTGAACAGCGAAGAGCGGCCCACGCTGGACCAGGCGCTGGCGCGCGAGATGAACTCGCTGACGCTCGATGCGCTGCTGGAATTGCAAGCGGCGGGCGCGCAGATCCTCGACACGCGTGATCCCGACTCATTCGGAGCGGCGCACCTTGCGGGCAGCATCAACATAGGGCTCGGCGGCCAGTACGCAACATGGGCGGGAACGGTGCTCGATCGAAAGCATCCGATTGTGATCATCGCAGACCCTGGGCGGGAGAGCGAATCCGCAGTTCGGCTGGGGCGCATCGGGTTCGATCACGTGGCCGGATATTTGCAGGGTGGATTGCGTAACCTCGAATCGCGCCCCGAACTCGTGGCCTTTACCGACCGCCTCAGCGCGCAATTCGCCGCGGAACTTTTGTCTTCCGGTCAGCCTCCCCTCGTCGTCGACGTGCGCGCGCCGGGCGAGCGCGGTGAGAAGCACATCGCGGGAAGTTTAGGCATCCCGCTCAATCACCTGACGGAAAATCTGGAAAAGCTGCCGAAGGACCGTCCCTTGCTGGTCTATTGCGCGGGTGGCTACCGCTCGTCGATTGCCGCGAGCCTGCTGCGGCGAGGCGGATTTGACCACGTCAGCGAAATTGCGGGCGGCATCGCAGGCTGGGAAGCAGCGAACCTGCCGACCATTTGATCGAGATTCCCGCTGCGCCGGAAATTCGCACCCTCACTCTCGAAATTTCGCCTTTGCAACTTCTCGCTCAAACGCCTCGCTCACCACTGATCAGTGGTCACTGCCTCATTCATACCGCAGCGCGACCATGGGGTCGACGCGCATGGCGCGGCGCGCGGGGATGTAGCAGGCGGCTGAGCCCGCAAGCAGCAAGAGCAGCGCTGCCGCGCAAGCGATCCATGAATTCTCGGGACTGACGCCGTAAAGCAGTCCCTTGAGCAAATGAGCAGCAGCCACCGCGATTGCCACCCCTATTGCAAGTCCGGCCAGAATCAGCCGTACTCCGCGCCCGAGGACGACTCGAAGCACGCTATGCGGCGAAGCGCCGAGGGCGATGCGCACGCCAATTTCCTTAGTCCTTGCCGCGACTATAAACGAGACCACGCCGTAGAGTCCGATCGTAGCAAGCAGGAAACCCAGTGCGGCGAAAAGGCTGATAAGCGCAGCATTGAATCGCGGCTCAACGCGCAGCCGGTCCACACGTGCTGTGAGCGTAGATATCTCCGCCGGAAGCGTGGGATCAAGCGAAGCGATTTCACCGCGAACCAACTGCTCCACAGCGGCTGATTTCATTGGGCTCCGCACAAGAAAGAATGCGTGTCGGTCGGTGGATCCCGGCGCTGCG
>DATLSS010000087.1:0-37316 GCA_035534035.1 Candidatus Acidiferrales bacterium
CGCCAAAATTTACGAGGCCATTGTGAAGGGCGAGCCCGGAATCGAACCGGGCGTGCCTGAATCGTTCAACGTGCTCGTCCGCGAGCTGCAGTCGCTCTGCCTGGACGTCGAATTGATGAAGCGGCAAAAGCCCCAGATCGAAGCAGCCGCAGCCGATTAACTGCTCTCGGTTTTTTTTCGGGAGCCTAGCAACGAATTTTTGTCCCGGTCTTCCGGGACGGGAGGTTCGCCCTTGTATCGTTCTAGCCCGTACGACCGCGCCAGCCAGATTGCCGATTTCGATTCCATCCGCATCAGCCTGGCAAGTCCTGAGAAAATCCGTTCGTGGTCCCATGGCGAAGTCACCAAGCCCGAGACCATCAATTACCGCACGTTCAAGCCGGAACGCGACGGCTTGTTCTGCGCGAAAATTTTCGGTCCGGTGACGGACTGGGAATGCTTGTGCGGCAAATACAAGCGCATGAAGCATCGCGGCGTCATCTGCGACAAGTGCGGCGTCGAAGTCACGCTCAGCAAAGTGCGCCGCGAGCGGCTGGGCCACATCGAGCTCGCTTCACCGTGCTCGCACGTGTGGTTCTTCAAGGGGCTGCCGAGCCGCATAGGCTACCTGCTCGACATTTCCATGCGCGACCTCGAGCGCGTCCTCTATTTCGAGGCGTTCGTTGTCGTCGATCCGGGAGAAGTCCCGGGCATAAAGGAAAAAGAACTGTTGCTCGACGACAAGTATCGCGAGCTGCAGAAGGAATTTGCCGGTAAGTACCGCGCCATCATGGGCGCGGAGGCCATCAAAGAATTGCTGCGCCGCGTGGACATCGAGAAGCTTTCCGAAGAGCTGCGCGAAAAAATGAAGACCGACCCCAGCCTGCAGAAGCGAATCAAATTCGCCAAGCGGCTGAAAGTGGTCGAGTCTTTCCGCAAGAGCGGTAATCGCCCGGAGTGGATGATCCTCGACGTGATTCCCGTGCTTCCGCCGGAGTTGCGCCCGCTTGTGCCTCTCGATGGCGGCCGTTTTGCCACATCCGATTTGAATGATTTGTACCGCCGCGTCATCAACCGCAACAACCGGCTGAAGAAGCTGATGGAGCTTCACGCTCCGGACGTGATCGTCCGCAACGAAAAGCGCATGCTGCAGGAAGCCGTCGACGCACTATTCGACAACGGTCGCCGCGGCCGCGTGCTTCGCGGAACGAACAATCGCCCGCTCAAATCGCTTTCCGACACGCTCAAGGGCAAGCAGGGCCGCTTCCGCCAGAACTTGCTCGGCAAGCGCGTTGACTATTCCGGGCGCTCGGTCATCGTCGTGGGCCCCGAACTCAAGCTTCATCAGTGTGGCTTGCCGAAGAAGATGGCGCTTGAGCTTTTCAAGCCGTTCATCTACCACCGCCTGGAAGCCGCGGGCCACTGCACCACAATCAAGCAGGCCAAGGAATTGGTGGAGGCGCAGGACGCGATTGTCTGGGACATTCTCGAAGAAGTGATTCACCAGCATCCCGTGCTGCTCAACCGCGCTCCCACGCTGCACCGTTTGGGCATTCAGGCGTTTGAGCCGGTGCTCGTCGAAGGCAAAGCGATCCGCATTCATCCGCTGGTCTGCACCGCGTTCAACGCGGACTTTGATGGCGACCAGATGGCCGTGCACATTCCGCTTTCGCCCGAAGCGCAGGTGGAAGCGTCCGTGCTGATGCTCAGCTCGCACAACATTCTTTCGCCCGCGAATGGCGGTCCGCTGGCCGTGCCGACGCAGGACATGGTTCTCGGAATTTATTACCTCACGAAGCCCAAGCCTGGCGCGAAGGGCGAAGGCCGCGCGTTCGGCTCGACCGAAGAGGTCATCCTGGCGCTCGAAACGGGAGAGGTAGAGCTTCTAACGCCTATCCGCCTCCGTTACAGCGGCGAAGTGATCGACATGACCACCGCCTACGACGATCAGGACGTGACGCACACGGAACTGGTCACGCTCAACAAGCAATTCATGCAGACCACAGTTGGGCGCGCCATCTTCAATGACGAACTGCCCGCGGAGATGCCGTACGTCAACGGCCTGCTGAAGAAAAAGGGCACGCAGCAACTTTGCCAATACTGCTACTTGCGTTTCGGCCTCGAGAAGACCGTGCAGATGCTCGACAAGCTGAAGGAACTTGGCTTCTTCTATGCGACCAAGGCCGGGCTTTCCATCGGCATCAGCGACATGGTCATCCCGGGCGACAAGGCAAAGCTTGTGGACAACGCCGAGCGCGAAGTCGTCAAGGTGCAGCAGCAATACCTCGATGGCGCGATCACCAACGGCGAACGCTACAACAAAGTCATCGCCATCTGGAGCGACGTAACCGAAAAGGTCGCCGACGAGATGTTCAAGGCGCTCGAGTCTCAGGACAAAGAGGGCACGATGAATCCGGTCTATGTGATGGCCGATTCCGGCGCGCGTGGCTCCAAGCAGCAGATCCGGCAGCTTTCCGGCATGCGCGGATTGATGGCCAAGCCTTCGGGCGAAGTCATCGAGACGCCGATCACATCGAACTTCCGCGAAGGCCTCACCGTGCTGCAATACTTCATTTCCACGCACGGTGCCCGCAAGGGCTTGGCCGATACGGCGCTCAAAACGGCCGATTCGGGCTATCTGACGCGGCGACTGGTCGACGTGGCGCAGGACGTCATCATCAACGAATTCGATTGCGGCACCGCGGACGGGATTTACGTCGAGCCCATCCTCGAAGCCGGAGTTGAAGTCGAGCCGCTGCGCGACCGCGTAATTGGCCGCGTCTCGCTTGAGAAAATCAAAGACTACGAAGGCAACGTCATCGTCGAGATCAATCAGGAAATCACCGAGGAACTTGCCAACGCCATCCAGGCGGCAGGCATCGAGCGCGTGAAGATTCGTTCCGTGCTCACATGCGAATCCCGTCGCGGTGTGTGCGGACGCTGCTACGGCCGCAACCTGGCCACCGGGCGGTTTGTGGAGATGGGCGAAGCGGTGGGCGTCATCGCCGCGCAGTCCATCGGCGAACCCGGCACGCAGCTCACCATGCGTACGTTCCACATTGGCGGCACGGCCACACGCGTGACGGAACAGTCCAAAGTAGAGGCGAAGAACAACGGCTTCGTTAAGTTCATCGACCTGAAAGTGGTCGAGGGCCGCGGCAAGATACTCATCTCCATGAACCGCTCCGGCTTGATCGCCGTGGTCGACGAAAAGGGCCGCGAGAAGGAGCGCTACCACGTCGTTTATGGCGCGCGCCTCAAGGTCGAGGATGGCCAATCCGTCACGCTCGGCCAGACCATGGTCGAATGGGATCCGTACACCTTCTCGATTCTCACGGAGACGGGCGGCACGATTCAGTTCAAGGATCTGCAGCCGGGCATCACCATCGAAGAGCAGGTGGACGAAGTCACCGGATTGTCACAGTTGGTAGTCACGCTGCCGCCGGGCGATGAAAAGCACCAGCCGATGATTTTGGTCCGCGATCCGCATGGCCACGTTCGCAAGAAATATCTCATGCCATCGCGCGCCCACTTGATGGTGGCCGATGGCGACGACGTACAGCCGGGCGACGTCCTCGCGAAGATTCCGCGCGAGACCACCAAGACGAAGGACATCACCGGAGGTCTGCCGCGCGTCGTGGAATTATTCGAGACGCGCAAGCCGAAAGATCCCGCCGTCATCAGCGAAATCGATGGCGTGGTCAAATACGGCGAAATCGTCAAGGGCATGCGGCGAATTTTCGTTGAGAGCGAAGATGGCGGCAAGGTGGCCAAGACCATCAAGGAATACTCCATCCCGCGCGGCGTGCACATCAATGTGCAGGAGGGCGAGCGTGTCCGCGCTGGCGAGCCGTTGATTGACGGCCCGCTGAACCCGCACGATTTGCTCGCGGTGCTGGGCGAAAAGTTCACGCAGGCCTACCTGGTGAACTCGGTGCAGGAGGTTTACCGCCTGCAGGGCGTGAATATCAATGACAAGCACATCGAGACAATCGTCCGGCAAATGATGCGCTGGGTGAAGGTGGAAGATGTTGGCGACACGATGTTCCTCCTCGAAGAGCAGGTGGACAAGTTCCGCTTTCGCGAGGAGAACGACCACGTGATCCACGACGGCAACCGTCCCGCAACCGGGCGGCCGCTGCTTCTTGGAATCACCAAGGCGTCGCTCTCAACCGATTCATTCATCTCGGCGGCCAGCTTCCAGGAGACGACGCGCGTGCTCACCGAGGCGGCGATTTCCGGCAAGGTGGATTATCTGCGCGGCCTGAAGGAGAACGTCATCATGGGCCGCCTGATTCCCGCTGGCACGGGTCTCGACCGTTATCGCAGCGTGCAACTTCTTACCGAGGTGCCCAGAGAAGAGCCGGAAGCCGAAGAGCCGCAACTCACTGCGGAAGAAGCGGCGGCGCTGGACTTCTTGCGAAAAGAAACTGACACAATCGTCGAACCCTAGACGAAACGTCACATCAACAAAGAGGGCGGCGCGCCATGCAAGGTGCACCGCCCTTTTTTTGAAGCGTTCAGATTGGGCGTCTGGATATAGGCTCTCCGCACTCATTCCTCATTGAATCTTCGTCGGTAAACCTGTGGAAACTCGTTTCTATTTACGGTTTGTTGCACTGCACCCTGCCTCTACAATTGTTTTACGCGTTCTGTGGGCGCCGTAACGCCGCGTGGCGACCAACGAGCCTCATTTTCTATGGCAAACGTGGAAGAACATCCGGAACGTGATGCGCGCTCCAAATGGAAAGAGTTGGAGCGCCGCGAGTCGTCTTTGTGGCGCACCAGCCTGCTACTTTTGGTGCTTCTCGCCGCCACGATTGCCTTGGTCGCCACCGAAGCGGCTCGTCCACAGCCGGGCCATTTCAAAGCTCTCTCCCTTGGCCTGGTCATATTGGTCGTACTCTTCGGCGCTTATGCCTGGATGCAGAGGCGCAAGGTCGCGCAGCTTCGCGGCTTTGTACAGGGCTATGCCGAAGGACATGCCGGACCCCCCAGCGATGAACAGCTGGAAAAGTTATTTGAGATTGTCGCTCGCTCACAGCACAGCTTCCGCGAACTAATTGACAGTTTCGACCGCGTCGCTTTCAACATTTCTTTCGACGGCCAAATCCGTGTCATCAACCGCGAATTTGCCGACCTCCTCGGCCTGCCCTTTGCTGAGATCGTCAATCATCCGCTGGAGGATTTTGTCGCCGAGCCTACCCGCGCGCAAATCGAAAAGGCATTGCCGCGGTTCATCGAAAAGCGTTCCTGGAGCGGCATTGTAAAAGTGCGCTGGAAGGCGACCGCTGAAATCCGCTTCTATGAATGCACGCTTTACGCCGTTGTAAAGAATGGGGAGGTTACGGGAGCCAGCGGTCTGGCGCGCGATGTTTCCGCGCAGCGAGAAACAGAATCGCGTTTCACCGACCTTTTCGAAACGCTCCACGAAGGTGTTTACTTCAGCGCGCCGGACGGCAAGCTCCTCGACGTGAATCCGGCACTGGTCCAGATGCTCGGCTACGGCAGCAAGGCGGATCTGCTGGATAAGAATCTCGGCGATCATTTTGCCGATATGTCACAGCGCACTCCTCTGCTCAACGAACTGCGCGAAGCCGGCTTTCTGCGTGACCGCGAAATCGTCCTGCGACGCAAGGACGGCTCGACCATTCGCGCGCTTAATTCCTGCGTCGCGATTCGCGACGCTTCCGGCCACTTCACGCGTTTTCAGGGCTCTTTAGTGGACGTCACGGAACGCCGCAACATCGAACGCGCGCTGCGCGAGGAGCAGGAATTCGTGCGGCGCCTCGTCGCGTGCTTTCCCGACATCATCGTCGTCCTCGACAAAAATGGCCGCTACACATTCGTCAGTCCGCGCGTCGAGGAATTTCTCGGCTTCACACCGGAGGAATACGTCGGCATGGATCTCGGCGCGCGCCCGCACCCTGATGACCGCGATGCCGTCATGGAATTTTTTAACGATCTCGTCACCGGCAAGGTCAGTTTCGGAACAGTGGAATACCGCACCGCGCATAAGAACGGCGGCTGGCGGATATTTCGCGCCAATGCGAGTCCGCTTACCGACATGGAAGGGAAAATCATTGGCATTGTGGCCTCCGCGCGCGACGTCAGCGAATCGAAACGTCTCGAGCAGCAGTTGCTCCAATCGGAGAAACTTGCGGCCATCGGCCAGATGGTTTCGGGAGTCGCGCACGAGTTGAACAATCCGCTCACGGCAATCTTGGGGATGAGCGATCTGGTGCGCGAGCGCGCCACGGACGATGCTTCGCGTCGCCAAATTGAGCTTGTGCAGAAGCAGGCGCGCAAAGCTGCGGAACTCGTTCAGGGCCTGCTGAACTTTTCGCGCCCGTCGCCGCCAAAAAGCCAGCACGTTCGCCTTACTGAATTGATAAACCGGGCCATTGAGCTCCAGCAGTTCGTGCTCGCCAGCCGCGACATCACGGTTGAAATCGACGCGGCGTCGCAATGGCCGGAGATTGAGGCGGACCCCAATCAAATCGTCCAAGTGTTTGTAAACTTGCTCGCAAATGCGGAACAGGCTATTACCTCCGTCCGTGACCACGGCCAGATCCGCATTCTTGTTCGCTCCGTGGGAGAGAATGCGGAAATCCTGATCGACGACGACGGGCCTGGCGTTCCGGCTGATCTCTGCTTGAAAATCTTCGATCCCTTTTTCACCACGCGCCGCACGAGCGGAGGATCCGGATTGGGGCTGACGATCTGCCTCGTCATTATCAAAGAACATCGCGGCACCATCGAAGCACAATCGTCTCCGCAGGGCGGTGCGCGTTTTCGTATTCTTTTGCCCGCTTCGCGCGCCTCAATATCGTCTTCCACGCAGCCGCCAACGATTTCGCGCCGCGCCGGAATCGAGGGCTGCTCGCTCCTCGTTGTGGAAGATGAAGACGGAATCCGCGAGTTGGTAGGGGAGGGCCTGACGGCGCGCGGTGCCTCGGTCGAAACTGTCCGCACGGGTGAGGACGCGTGGAGCAAACTTGCCGCACGCTCTTATGACCTTGTCGTGTGCGATTTCAATCTGGGCGGCCTGAGCGGCTTGGAATTATTTGAGCGCGTTCGCAGCCAGCCGACCGCGAGTTACACGAAATTTGTCTTCATCACCGGAGAGCTTCTCGATCCGCCGCAGATTGCCGCGTTGGAGGAGAGGGGAGCGGTCGCTTTGCAAAAACCATTTCAGCTTGCGGAACTGATTTCAGCGATTGAGAAATCCATTGCGCCCGCGGCCCCGGATCAAAAATAACTCCCACGTCCAAATTTGTTATTTCGGATGCGCCGCTTTCTTTCCATGCGTGGGATCGACGCCAAAATCCCAGAGGAGCAGGTCCATTCCTTTTTTTGCGGAGATTTCAGCCAGCGCGTATTCTCCCGGCTTCAGCGGCTGGCCCAGCGTAAAGCGGTAAACCCCTTTCGCCACTTCCCACTCCTGCAACGAAACTGTCTTTCGCTTTTCGTCTTGTTGCATGAAAAGGCTGTCGACATCTTCGATGTGCCTCTTGTCGCCGTGTACGTGCGCTTCGATCAATTCCACTTCTGGCTGGCCCGGATCGGTGGTGCGTAAATAAAATTCCGGCGAAGAATTCGTGATTCGAAACGACGCGTGCGCTCCCGGGAGATCGACGGCACGTCGCGAAGGCACGATCGGTATCGGCGCGACCACCTGCTCGACGAATCGCTTTTTACTCAATTTGCTGGACGCGGCGGATGGGTGCAGCGGCAGAATCGTCCGTCCATCCAAGATAAAAATTCCCTCGCCTGGCGGCAGGAAAACGCCCGGCACAATTTCGAGGCTCGCGTCCACGTCGAGCGGCATAACCTTGGCGGCCTCGTCTTCGGCTTTCACTTTTTCATCGAGCGCCGCTGCTTGCTTCGCATCCTCAGCCTGCGCTTTTTTTGTGGCGTCCCAGTCCACCATCGCGGCGGGAATTTCTTCCCATTCCCCGCGCTCGACGCTGAAATAACGCACGCGATCGCCTTGCACTTGATAGCTGCTGGCAATCTGCGAAGTCCCGTCCTTCATCACCAGTTTCTTGCCCTTTGGCACAGACGAGTCAGCCGGTTGCTCTTGGCTGGAACTGGCTGGCTTCTGTTGCGCGACTGCGCAATTCGGCCATATGACGAGCACGCCAACCAGGAAAACGATCGTCGCAAAAATGGCGCTTCGGATTTTGTGTCTGATTGACATTAGTTCTCTGAGAGGTCGGCTCAGGCCCCATTGTTCTGGGATGCTGGCGCGCAGAAGCGCGTTTTCTGACATCTCGCTGAGTCTAACTCTGCGCGCAGTGCGGGGCAATTCAAACGCGCGTGCTTGCGTCAAGCTTTAGGCAGCGTGAAAAGAGGGGGAGCGCTTTCCAGGGAGGGCGTATGAAGACAAAAGTACTGCGTAGATCGCGGATGGAAGTCCAAACGGCGCGCGCTAGTGTTCGCAGCGCGGACAGAGGACGTTCACAATCATGAGTTCCGAGTCCGAAAACAGCCACTTTCCGGCTTCGGCGCTGGCAGCCTCGGCGGCGCGAATCAGCGAACCGAGCTGCCTGCTTCGTGCCCAACTGCGGAGGTGATCTAGGCAAATCCCCGTCAAGCGGGATACTTCGTCGTCGGTAAACTGCTTTTGGCCTGATCGAATCGTAACCACTTTTTCTTTCCTTCTCGACAGCCTAACTAGCTATCGACCCATCCCCAGTAACTCGTGAGCACGACGCATGCCAAATATAGATTGCCAGAATTACAATCGGGATTCATCCCCTAAGCACTTCTTAAACCATTAGTTACTGAAAATGTCTGGATGTCACGCTGGGCCGCGAGGTTTGGACGAATCCCGAAACGTAGGAATTTTTTTGCCAATCATTTGGATACTTCTACTGTTTTCTGTAGGCTTCGCGGACGGGCGATCGAAGTCAAATTGAGAAGCCGGCCGCCTTCTCATACGCTTGCGCCAACTGCAGCACGCGCGACTCGGCGAAGCGCGGGCCGAAGATTTGCAAGCCCACCGGCAGTCGATTCGAGGTCACGCCGCAAGGAACAGAAATCCCGGGAATGCCTGCCAGTGATCCAGTAACTGTATATATATCAGCCAGATACATTGCCAACGGATCTGTTGTCCGCTCTCCCAGACGGAACGCCGTCGTGGGCGATGTGGGGGTCACGATGGCGTCGACCTTTTCAAACGCAAACGTGAAATCGCGCGCAATCAGTGTGCGAACCTTCTGGGCCCGCAAATAATATGCATCGTAATAACCGGACGACAGAGCGTACGTGCCGAGCATGATCCGCCGTTTCACCTCTGGGCCAAATCCTCTGCCGCGCGTTTTTTTATACATTTCGCGAAGTGAATCTCCGGGCACGCGAAGGCCGTAGCGCACGCCGTCGAAGCGCGCCAGATTCGAGCTCGCTTCGGCTGTCGCGACAATATAATAGGTGGCAATCGCATACTCTGTGTGCGGCATTCGCAACTCAACCGGCTGGCAGCCGATTCGCTTCATCAGCTCAATGCCCGCTTCTATTTTCGCGCGTACTTCCGGATCCATGCCGTCGCCGAAATATTCGGCGGGGATCCCGATGCGCATTCCGCGAATCGGCTTTTCCATTTCCTCGAAATAATCAGATTGCGGTACGGCGGCCGACGTCGAATCGTTCGCGTCATGGCCCTCGATCACGGAAAGCACCGCGGCGGCGTCGCGCACGGTCGTTGCAAACGGCCCGATGCGGTCAAGCGAAGAGGCGAACGCGATCAATCCATATCGCGATACGCGTCCGTACGTCGGCATCATTGCGGGAATTCCGCAGAAGGCTCCCGGCTGGCGAATCGATCCGCCCGTGTCTGTCCCAAGCGCGGCCACGGCCAATCCTGCCGCTACGGCCGCAGCCGAACCGCCGCTCGAACCTCCGGGCACACGATCCGTAGCCACTGGATTCCGCACCGGGCCGTAGGCCGAGTTTTCGTTCGAACTACCCATCGCGAATTCGTCGCAGTTCGTCTTTCCCAAAATAACCGCGCCCGCCAATTCAAGTTTTTCGACTGTGGTCGCGTCAAACGGCGGGATGTAATTTCCCAGGATGCGTGATCCGCAGGTAGTGCGAACGCCGCGCGTGCTGATGACATCCTTGATCGCAATGGGGACGCCGGCGAGGGGCGGAAGTTTTTCGTTGTGGGCGCGCAGTTTGTCCATGCGGGCTGCTTGCGTGTACGCGCGCTCCGGCGAAAGCGCGAGGAACGCATTCAATTCCAGATTCTTCTTTTCGATGCGCGAATAAAACTCCGCCGTAAGCTCGCGCGCGGAAATCTTTTTCGCTTCGAGCGCCTCGCGAACCGCCGGAATCGTCCAGGCATTCGCGGCTCTCATCGTTCGATCACCCTGGGAACGCGGAAGTAGGGTTTCTTCGCTTCGGGCGCTTGCTCGAGAATCGCGTCCGCAACATCGCATTTCCGGACCACATCGTCGCGCAGCGCTCCACCTGGGCTCGCCGCGGACTGGAGCACTTGCGCCATCGGCTCGACTGCGGAAACGTCGAGCTGTTTGAGTTTGTCGATATAGGTGAGGATTGCGTCGAGCTGCCCGCGAAATGTTTCCACTTCAGATTCGTTCAGCTCGAGATTCGCCAACTCGGCGACGTACAACACATCATCGCGGCTAATCTTCATGGTTTATGCGTGGACACGCGCCCGCGAATGAAGGGAATGTGGTTGTTGTCGACTTCGTAGGCGAGGCGCCGGCCAGCGCACTGCGCAGGCTCGACGCGAATTTCGTGCACCAGTTGGGTGCCCCACGAACGATTCACCCGCTCGCAAATCTCCTGCGTCATCAACTCGGCCTGCTTTTGCCATTCGCGCGAGTCGACTTCGACGCGCAAAACGCCTTTCGCATAAGCCGATGGGTGAATGTGCGCGGCCATGGCATTGCCGACGAGCTTCGGCCACGTTGCCTTCAGCCACGTCCGCGCCGCTTCAGGATCTTTCATCCGGCGCAGCGCCGTGCTCAGAAATTCTCCCGCTCTCTCCATGGAATTTATGATTCTAACACACCGCTATGTCTGGCGGCTGCGCCCGGAAATAATCTTCTGCGGCGGGAATTCAGGCGAGGCCGAGCTGATCCGCGATACCGCGCATTGCCTCGACGCAGAACGCGATGTGCTCTTCGAGGGGAACGCCCAATTCCTCGGCGCCCACGCGCACGTCATCGCGATTCACGCCGCGCGCAAAGGCTTTGTCTTTCAACTTCTTTTTCACCGAGGCCGCTTCGACTTCTGCAATTTTCTTGCTCGGTTTCACCAGCGCGCAAGCGGTGAGAAATCCAGAGAGCTCGTCGCAGGCAAACAGCGTGCGGTCGAGTGGCGATTCGCGCTTCACTCCGGTGTAATCCGCATGCGCGAGAATCGCATGGATCATCTCTTCCGGATAGCCACGCTCGCGGAGAATCCGCGATCCTTCCGCGGGATGTTCCTGGCCGGCGTGGTGCTCCGCATTTGGCCATCGTTCGTAGTCAAAGTCGTGCAGCAGCGCCGCCTGTCCCCACAATTCCTCATCCGCGCCCTGTTTGCGGGCATAGGCGCGCACGCAAGCCTCGACGGCCAGCGCGTGTTTGCGCAAATTCTCGTTTTGCGTGTATTCGCATAGCAATTTCCAAGCCTGTTCGCGATTCGGCAAGTTCGACACTTTAATTCCTCCATCTTGGAAAGTTCATAAGCCTATCAAAAAACTCCCAGGTTCGGTGACCCGCGTGCTCAGTATTCAATCGATTGATTTACACGAACGCCAAGGCTAGAATTGAGCGCGATCTGAGAATTGTAAAAAAAGGCTTGACTCCAGAAGGGTCGGCAGAGAGAATGTCGCTCGCGCCGGTTTCTGCCTTCCCCTTTGTGACCCGTTCCTTCCGTTCGCACAGCCAGAATAGTCTGCGAGGACCGTTGGGTGAAAAGAAAGTAGAGGAAGCCGGTTCAGATATGGACCGGGAAGTAGTCCGTTGCACTGTTTGCGGGCTTGTGCAGTACCGTACCCGCACGGACAATTGCCGGCGTTGCGTCCGCCTGTTGCCTTCGAAGGTCACGTTTGTGATTCCGACGCCTTCCGCACAGGACTTGCCAGGCGACGACCGTCAGTTGCTCGAAGACTGGCCGAACCGCGAAACCGTTGAAAACATTGGACAGCGGATTCGCCAGTTGCGCGAGTCCCGCGGCATGACGCAGAGCCAGCTTCAGGCCCGTTCCCGCGTGTCTCGTTCCTATCTTTCGCGTATCGAGAGCGGGCAAATGACGCCCAGCCTTGGAACGCTCGAGAAGATCGCCGAAGCGCTCGGAGTTGGGCTGAATCGCTTTTTCGTGCCCGAATCGACGGGACAAACGCTGCTCGAGGATCCGTTTATCCAGGGATTGCGTCCATTTCTGCGCCAGCTCGACTGGGCGCAATGGCAATCCATCCTCAAGCGATTGCAGGCCATCAGCGATCATGTCAGCAACAGCCCAGTGATGCGGCCGCCCGTCCAGCCGATGCAGCAGCAAATGCAGCAATCGAAGGTGTCGCAACTGTCGTCGCGGCGGCATGGACCTCCGATGGCGTCTGCTCACCGGTAAGGGATATCGCAGAAGTTTATTTCCAAGAGGGCGCCGGGCACGCAGCCCGGCGCTAGAGGCTTTGATTTCCCTTTTCCGTGATGAATTTCCCTAATTGAAACTTGGGCCCGCCAAATCGTACCGATCCGAACGCGCGTTCCCATTTTAGCGTCCGAAACAAAATGCGGAGGCGCGAGCCAGACGACGAAGATCGCAACGAGGATGACGCCCAGGATGATGAGCCGCTTGCGGGGCCAGTCGCCGCGCGGTTGAACTGGTTCCAAATGAGGCCGGAAAGATACGGTGCCTTCTTGCGGCACTGAATTCAAGCGAGCATGGCCCGAGTCGATTATCCCGAGTACATCGCGAGAGTCTCAAATAAAGCGAACCTTTGCGTCTGGACGCTTATTCAGATGCACACTATCAATGAAGCGCACCTGGCGGTCGTCGTAGGTGAGGACGAGCGAGTGAGTACGCACGCCTTCGCCGAAGAAACGGACGCCGCGCAAGAGATTTCCTTCCGTCACTCCCGTACAGGCGAAAATCATTTTCTTGCCCGGGGCGAGTTCATCCGTTTTGTAAATTTTCTTCGCATCCGTCACGCCCATTTTTGCCAGCCGCTCGTGCTGCTCGGGACTTGAGACTACGAGGCGCGCAGTGATCTCGCCGTTCAGGCATTTGAGCGCTGCGGCCGTGAGCACGCCTTCCGGCGCGCCACCGGTGCCCATCACCGCGTGCACGCCAGAGCCGAGAACGGCCGAAGCAATTCCGGCGGAAAGATCGCCGTCACTGATCAACCGGATGCGCGCGCCTGCGTTACGAATTTCGGCGATCAGCGATTCATGCCGCGGCCGATCGAGGACGATCACAACCAAATCTTCGACCAGGCGGTCGAGCCGCCGGGCGATCGCTTTCAAATTGTCCTTTACCGGGGCATCCAATTCGACTGCGCCCCGGCACGTGGGACCCACAACGATCTTCTCCATGTACAAATCGGGCGCGTGAAGCAATCCGCCCTTTTCGCTCGCGGCGAGAACTGTGATGGCGTTGGGTTCGCCGGTGGCGCACAGATTGGTTCCTTCCAGCGGATCGACGGCGATATCCACCGCCGGATAGCTGTCTTTGTGTTTGGTGGCCAAGCCGACTTTTTCGCCGATGTACAGCATGGGAGCTTTGTCGCGCTCGCCTTCGCCAATGACGATAGTGCCGTCCATGCCGACCGTGTCCATTTCGCGGCGCATGGCTTCGACGGCGGCGTCGTCGGCTTTATGACCGTCGCCCAAACCCATGGTATGCGCGCAAGCGATAGCCGCCTGTTCGACGACGCGCAGAAATTCGAGGCTGAGTTTATCTTCCATTGTAGACCCCCGTATATTTGCGAAAATGCTCATCGAACCGGCTCTATCGTTGCATTCACAAGGAATGGGTCTTGGAATTCCGTTTGTTCGCCCGCTTTTTTCCCTTTCACGGGCAACAGACGGGCGGCGAGGGGCTTGTGCCATTTGTACGCCAGGGTCGCGACGTCTTCGAGAATGGGCTTAATTTGAGCTTCAGTCGTCTCGCCGGGCATGGGAATTACGTCGAGGCCTGTGCCGCAAACGGCGGAATCGAGAAGCAGGGAATTGAGCGAGAGGCGGCCCTCGCTCCATCGACGGGCAATCACGGAATCCTCGAGCACGGGCAGCATCAACCCGGAATAACCTGTGCGCGTGACTCGAATATCTTTTAGCGCGCGCGTGATGATCGCCACGGCGGTGAGCGTGCCGTTCGAGCCGAGCGGTTCGTGTGTGAAATTCTCGATGGCCCCGCCGATGGAAATTTCCTTGAGCGGCGCGGGCGAGAGGTCGATTCCTGTGTACTTCCAGCCGGTTCCTTGAGCGGCGCGTTTCCCGATGGCTTCGATTTCCTGCGCCCATTTGCCGAGCGAGTCT
This sequence comes from Candidatus Acidiferrales bacterium, assembly GCA_035534035.1. Taxonomy (GTDB): domain Bacteria; phylum Acidobacteriota; class Terriglobia; order Acidiferrales; family UBA7541; genus DAHUXN01. Next base: position 14,475 of record DATLSS010000087.1, read on the forward strand.
TCAATGGCTTTTTGGGCTTTTTGTGGATCGCTCGTGGAGGCGAGCGCGGCGGCGACTACGTTCGCGGATTCGAGCCCGACAGCAAATGTATGGTTCCCGTTCATTTGATACGAGGCGGGATAAAAGGGCGTGTTCGGCGGGACCATGGCGATGGCGGCGAAACGAAAATTGCCGAGGCTGTTCGGGCTGTTTGCGCCGAGGTAGTGAATCACACTTGCAGCGGGGGCGATGGCGTCCCAGTGAATGCCGTCATCGGAAGCGATGACGACGCTGCCTTCGAGTATCTTTGTCGACGCGATGATTCTGGCAAGCAGATGCGCTTCGCGTGGGTTGTCACCCGTGCGTTGCATGGCGGGACCGATGGCGGCGTCGAAACCGTCCTTTCGCGCGAGGTCGTCGTACTGTTTGAAGAAAGCCAGCGCCTGCTCATCGGAAAGATGGCGCGTATATTCGGGAAAAGGCTGCGTTGTGATGCGCAGAGTCTGTACTTCGAAGCCGGCCTTTTCGTACGTGGCTTTGATTTGTTTTAGAGCAGCCAAAGTTTCGGCGATTTGAATTTGGTAATGTGCCCGATCGAGTGCGATGAAGGCCGTGATTGCGCGGACTTTGGGACGATTGTCCGCAGGGGAGGCGGCGCGTGCCGGTTGCCAAGCGCCGCAGACCAACGCGGCGGCGAGTACAAACAGAAAAGCATTCTGGCGAGGGAAGCTTTGTTGATGCATGGGGATAATTCTCATTCGAACGCCGCGATTCCGGTGATGCGCTCGCCGATGATTAATTTGTGGACGTCGTGTGTGCCCTCGTAGGTAGAAACGGATTCGAGGTTCATCATGTGGCGCATGATGCAGTAATCGTCGACGATGCCGTTGGCGCCAAGAATTCCGCGGGCCATGCGAGCGGTCTCGAGGGCCATCCAGACGTTGTTCATTTTCATCATGGATATATGCGAGGGATGCACGCGCTCTTTGTCCTTTAAGCGGCCCACTTGAAGCGCGAGAAATTGAGCCTTGGTGATTTCGGTGATCATCCAGACGAGTTTTTCCTGCACGAGCTGGTGCGACGCGATGGGCTTGTTGCCGAATTGCTTGCGTTCCTTTGCGTAACGCAGAGCCGTGTCATAGCAAGCCATGGCTGCGCCGATTGCTCCCCAGCCGATTCCATAGCGAGCCTGATTGAGGCACGAGAGCGGGCCGCGCAGACCTTCGACACTGGGGAGCACATTTTCCGCGGGGATTTTGCAGTCACTCATGGCAAGACCGGAAGTGACCGATGCGCGCAACGACCATTTGCCGTGCACATCCCAGGCCTTGAATCCTGGCGTGCCTTTCTCGACCAGGAAGCCACGGATTTTTTCGTCTTCGCATTTGGCCCAAATGACAGCAATGTCGGCCGACGAGCCATTGGTGATCCACATTTTCTCGCCGTTCAAAATGTAGCTGTCGCCTTTGCGCACCCCGCGCGTCAGCATGCCGCCGGGATTGGAGCCAAATTGCGGCTCGGTCAATCCAAAACAGCCGATGGCTTTGCCGGAAGCGAGTTGCGGAAGCCATTTTTCTTTTTGCGCATCGGAGCCGAATGCATAAATCGGATACATCACCAGCGCTGACTGCACAGACGCGAAGCTGCGCAACCCTGAATCGCCGCGCTCGAGTTCCTGCATCACCAGGCCATATTCCACGTTCGACATGCCCGCGCAGCCGTAGCCTTTCAGGTTCGCACCAAAAAAGCCGAGCTCGGCGATTTGCGGCAGCAATTGCATCGGGAATTTTGCTTCGCGATTGTATTGCTCGATGATGGGCAGCAATTGCTCGTCGACAAATTTGCGCGCGGTCTGGCGCGCGAGTTTTTCTTCGTCGCTCAGCAGGGAATCGAAGTCGAGGTAATCGACCCCAGAAAACGCAGGCATACGAACTCTCCTTTAATAACGAAACGGATAAGCGAGAAGGCGGACAAGAATAGCATCCCTGACGCTCGCGCGAAACGCCTGCCGCAGGGCGAAATGGCTGTGATTGCGAAGCCATTATTTGTACCGATTAGAATGCGACGCCTTCCCTTGTTTTCAATAAGTTACAGCTAATCCGAATATAGTTTAGGGCACCGATTGGAATTGCCCGCAAATAATAGTTCCGTTCCGCTGATGCTGTGTTGCTCCTGTTTGTCGTGGCGTAAATTTGGTCCTGCCTTCCCGAAGATAAACTAACACGACGGGTAGAATCTGTGCAGGGGCTGCGGCTGTGGTACGAAGGCCTCGCAAATGGTTTTCGCGAGCCAGTATTGCTGCTAGAAACGAGAAATTTCTGTTCGGGTTGGGCTTGTTGACGACCTACAAAAGGGGTGCGATAATTGCTGGCTCTGCGATGCGTTAACCGTGTGTCTTGGGGCGGCGACGAGCCGCTGAACTAAAGAAAATCCAGGGAGGCGAGTCAGACAGTTGCGATAGTGTGCGATGGCGATCCTGCGACAGCTCGGCTGGTTGTTCCTCAAGTCTGTACCGACGATCACTGCTTTTCTTTTATTTTACTGGTTTTTGCGCGCCAATTTTTTTAAACCGCTGGAACGCACTCTGGCCGAACGAAATGCGCGGATCGTTAAGGCGCGCGCGGAAGCCGAAGCCGTCCAGGCCGCGGCGAAAGAAAAAGTACATACCTATGAGGATGCGCTGAACAAGGCGCGCGCGGGTGTGTTTGCCGAGCAGGAAACGGCGCGGCAGGCGGCGCTCGATGAGCGCGCCAAACTACTGAACAGTGTGCGCAGGTTGGAGCAGGAAGCAGTGCGCAAGGAAAAGGAGCGCATTGCGAACGAATTCGAGGCGGCCCGCGCGCAACTCGAAGGCGAAAGCGCAAACTTGGCGGGGCGAATCGCGCAGATGATTTTGGAACGTCCCAGCGCGCCGCAGCGGGGGGCCCGGTAATGCGAGCGATGTGGCGCCGATTTGTGCGCGTGGCAGGTTTGGCGGCAGCAATGATGTTCACGTGCGCGCTATACACCGCACCCGCGCTGGCCGCAACCAATCCGGAAGAAGCCGCTGGGACAACCACCGGATGGATTTATCGCTGGATTAATTTCGGGATTTTCGTTGCGGTGTTAGTGTGGGTATTCGTCAAGAAGACGCCGCCGTATTTTCGCGGCCGGCAGGAAGCGATTGCGGCTGCGATCGCGGAGAGCGCGCGAGCGCGCGAAGCGGCGGAGCGCCAGCAGCGCGAAGCGGAAGCGAAAATGGCGACGCTCGAAGCGACCGTGGCGGAATTGCGCGCGCGGGCGAAACGCGAGAGCGCCGCGGAAGCGGAACGCATTCGTGCTCTGGCTCGGGAAGATGCGAAGCGGATCGAGTTGGCCGGTCAAGCAGAGATTCGCGCCGCCGAGCGCGCGGCTCAAATGGAGCTTAAAACAATCGCCGCGCGCGTGGCGATCGACCGCGCAAAAACGCTTCTCGAACAGCAAATGACTCCTCAAACAGATGCGGCGCTCTTTCGCGGATTCGTCGCGGAGCTTGCGGGGAGCGCGAATTGAGCGCGCTTGCGCAACGGTACGCGGCGGCGTTGGCGGATGCGGCGTTTGCGCGCAAAGAAGTGGATGCGATCAGGCGCGATTTGGGTGAGTTTGTCGGGATGCTAGAGAATTCACCCGAGCTGCGGAATGTGCTGACGACGCCGGCGATTGGGCCGGGTGCTAAGAAGGCGGTGATTGGCGAGCTGGCGCAGAAAATGGCGTTGGATGTTGAGGTGAGGAATTTTCTGTTTGTGCTGGTGGATCACGGGCGGACAGGAATTCTCAGCGAGATTCGGCAAGCGTTTGAAACGGAGAGCAATGCGCGAATGGGAATCGTGGACGCGGCGGTGACTTCAGCGCGCGAGCTTTCAGCGGAAGAGAAATCGCAACTGACAAAGACACTCGAACACGTCACGGGGAAAAAAGTGCAGATGCAATATCAACTCGACGCCAGCTTGATCGGCGGCACTACGGTGCGCATCGGATCGACAATCTACGACGGATCGGTGCGCGAGCAGCTCGAGCGGCTGGGCACGCGGCTCGAAACTCAATAGGAGCAGTGAATGGCGACAATCAAGGCTGACGAGATCACAAAAATTATTCGCGAGCAAATCGAGAATTACCAGCAGGTGATGGCCGTCGAGGAAGTGGGCTCGGTGATCTCGGTGGGTGACGGCATCGCGCGGGTTCATGGACTGGACAAGTGCATGGCGGGCGAAATGCTTGAGTTTCCGCACGACGTTTTCGGCATCGCGCTGAACCTGGAAGAAGACCAAGTCGGAACCGTGCTTCTTGGCGATTACACGGAAATCAAAGAAGGCGACACGGTGCGGCGGACGAAGAAAATTATGTCCGTGCCGGTAGGAAACGCGCTGATTGGGCGCGTGGTGAATCCGCTGGGGCAGCCGCTCGACGACAAAGGGCCGATTGCGACGGAGAAACGCAACCCGATCGAGCGTCTGGCGCCGGGCGTGATTGACCGCCAGCCCGTGCGCGACCCTTTGCAGACTGGCATCAAAGCCATCGACGCGATGATTCCGATTGGCCGCGGGCAGCGCGAGTTGATCATTGGCGACCGGCAGACGGGCAAGACCGCAATTATTCTGGATACGATTATCAACCAGCGCGGCGGCGACATGATTTCCATTTATTGCGCGATTGGGCAGAAGCGCTCGACCGTGGCCCAGGTGGTGAAAACGCTCACCGACAGCGGCGCCATGGAGCACAGCATCGTGGTGGCAGCCACGGCTTCCGAACCTGCGACGATGCAGTACATTGCACCGTTTGCGGCATGCGCCATTGGCGAATTCTTCCGCGATGCCGGCAAGCATGCGGTTTGTTTTTACGACGATCTTTCAAAACACGCGCAGGCATATCGCGAGATTTCGCTGCTGTTGCGGCGTCCACCAGGACGCGAAGCGTATCCCGGCGACGTTTTCTTCCTGCACTCACGATTACTTGAACGCGCCGCGAAAATGAGCCAGGAACTGGGCGGCGGATCGCTTTCGGCGCTCCCGGTGATTGAAACGCAAGCGGGCGACGTCTCGGCTTATATTCCGACGAACGTGATTTCGATCACGGACGGGCAAATTTATCTGGAATCGGATTTGTTCAACGCGGGCATCCGGCCCGCGATTAATGCGGGAATTTCGGTGAGCCGCGTGGGCGGCAACGCGCAAATCAAGGCCATGAAGCAGGTGGCGGGCACGTTGCGGCTCGACATGGCGCAATTCCGAGAGCTTGCCGCATTCGCGCAGTTTGGCTCCGAGCTGGACAAAGCGACGCAGGCGCAGCTTGGTCGCGGGCAACGGCTTACCGAGATTCTGAAACAGGACCAATACCAGCCGCTCCCCGTCGAAAAGCAAATCTTGATTATTTACGCTGGAACGAACCGGTATCTCGACGACTTGCCAGTGGAAGATGTGCGGCGATTCGAAAAGGAAATGTATAACTTCGTCGAAACGAACTACAACGGCGTGTTGAAGACGATTGCGGAGAAGAAAGCCTTTGACGACGCTTTGCGCGCCGACGTGAAAAAAGCCCTCGACGATTTCAAGGAGCGGTTCGTCCCGAGCAATAAAACCGCGGAGGCTGCCACCGCCGCGAGCTGAGCGGCGCGCGAAACTGTTCCATGCCCACCCTGCTTGATTATCGCCGGCGCATCCGGTCTGTAAAGAACACGCAGCAGATCACGCGCGCGATGAAGTTCGTGTCGGCGGCGAAACTGCGGCGCGCGCAAGAGGGCGTATACCGCGCGCGTCCGTATGCGAAAGAGATTCGGCGGGTGCTGCAATCGGCGATGCAGCGCGCGACTGAAACGCAGCATCCGCTGCTCGAACGGCGGCCGGAACAGCGCATTCTGTTGCTGGTGCTGACTTCGGACAAGGGTCTCGCGGGAGCATTCAATACCAACGTTCTTCGCAAAGCGGCGGAATATCTGCGGCAGTTGCAGGGCAAGGACGTGCAATCGATCGCCATTGGGCGCAAGGGCGTCGAGGCGCTGCGGCGGCGTAAATGGAAACTGGGTGGCGAGTACGTAAACATCTCCGCGCACGTGGAGTTTCATCACGCGCAGGAAATCTCACGGTGCATCACCGATCTTTACATCAAGCACGAAGTGGACGCTGTCTACGGCGTCTACAACGAATTCAAGAGTGTGATGGTGCAGCAGCTTCGACTGGAGAAGTTGCTGCCGCTTGATCCGGAATCCTTTGCACCCACGGCAGCGGACAAGAAGACCGACGACTCGGCCGCGAAAGCGTCCGCGAAACTGCTCGAGACGGTGGATTACATTTACGAAGAACCGCCTGACGAGATCTTCGCGCATCTGGTGCCACGTTATCTGGAGACGGAAATTTTCCGCATCCTGCTTGAATCCGCCGCCGCGGAGCATGCGGCGCGCATGACGGCGATGGACGCGGCCACGACCAACGCTGGCGAGCTGATCACGGAATTGACGCTGGACATGAACCGAATTCGCCAGGCGAGCATCACCAAGGAAATTATTGAAATCGTAAGCGGCGCAGCTTTCGCGGCGTCGTCATAGGCAAGGGAGCTTTCCGATGGCAGAAGATTCAGAGAAGATGACACAAACGGCGGAGAAAAAGGGCGGAGGCATTGGCCACGTGGTGCAGGTGATCGGCCCCGTGGTGGACGTGCAATTCGAGGAGGGCCACCTGCCGCAGATTTACAATGCCGTGCACATCACGAGCGAAGGCTTCGAAGTTCCGGAGCCGATCGATATCGTCGCCGAGGTGCAGCAGCATTTGGGCGAAGGGCGGGTGCGCGCAGTTGCATTGAAACCGACCGAGGGACTGGTTCGCGGAATGAAGGCGGTCGACACGGGGGCAGGAATTTCGGTTCCCGTGGGACGCGGAACGCTGGGGCGGATACTAAACGTGCTTGGGGAGCCGGTAGACAATCTGGGTCCGGTTGAGGTGAAGGAACACTGGGCGATTCATCGTCCTGCTCCTGCGCTTGACCAGCAATCCACGTCGCTCGAGATGTTCGAGACGGGGATTAAGGTTGTCGACTTGATTGAGCCGTACCTGAAGGGCGGGAAAATCGGATTGTTCGGCGGCGCGGGAGTCGGGAAGACCGTGCTGATCATGGAGCTGATTCACAACGTGGCGATGAAGCACGGCGGCGTGTCGGTGTTTGCGGGAGTGGGCGAGCGCACGCGCGAAGGCAATGACTTGTGGCTGGAAATGAGCGAGGGCGGCGTTATCGTGCCGGGAAATTCTGAGAAGTCCCGCGCTGCGCTGATTTACGGGCAGATGACGGAGCCGCCCGGCGCGCGGCTGCGCGTGGGTCTGACCGGATTAACGGTGGCGGAATACTTTCGCGATGCGGAGGGGCTCGACGTCCTGCTTTTCATCGACAATATTTTCCGCTTCGTGCAGGCGGGATCGGAAGTATCGGCGCTGCTGGGCCGCATGCCTTCGGCGGTCGGCTACCAGCCGAACTTGAATACGGAAATCGGCGAACTGCAGGAGCGCATCACGTCGACGAAGAAAGGCTCGATCACTTCGGTGCAGGCGATTTACGTGCCCGCGGACGATTACACGGATCCCGCTCCGGCCGCGACGTTCGCGCACCTTGACGCGACAACGAACTTGAGCCGGCAGGTTTCCGAGTTGGGCATTTATCCAGCTGTCGATCCGCTGGCCAGCTTCTCGCGCATTCTCGACGCGCGCATCGTGGGCCAGGAACATTACGACGTGGCGCGCTTGGTGAAATCGACGCTGCAACGCTATAAGGATTTGCAGGATATCATCGCGATTCTCGGCATCGAGGAATTGCCCGAGGAAGACAAGCTGGTCGTGGCGCGCGCGCGCAAGATTCAGAAATTCATGTCGCAGCCCATGTTCGTGGCCGCGCAGTTCACAGGACTGGAAGGGAAGTACGTGAAAGTGGAAGACACGATCCGCGGATTCAAGGAAATCGTTGAAGGGAAGCACGACGATTTGTCCGAGCAGGCGTTCTACATGGTGGGGACGATCGAAGAGGCGCGAGAAAAGGCCGAAAAGATGGCGGCCAGCGCGTAAATCGGGAAGCGGAAGGGAAGAAGTAATCAAGAAGCGATGCTGCCGGAAAACATTGAGCTCGAGATCGTGACGCCTGAGCGGTTCCTGCTGCACGAAACCGTGCAGTCGGTCGAATTGCCCGGCAAGGAAGGCTATATGGGCATCCTGCCCGGGCACGCCCCGCTCCTTTCCGAGCTTGGCATTGGGACGCTTTCGTACCGCAAAGGCAGTGATGTGGAAGTCATGGCCGTGATCAATGGATTCGTGGAGGTTTTGCCGGGACGCGTGATTGTGCTGGCGGATGCTTGCGAGCGTGCCAGCGAGATTGACGTGGCGCGCGCGCGTACGGCGCTGGAGCGAGCAAAGGCCGAGATGGCGAAGAAATCCTCCGCGGATGCGGATTGGGATGCTGCCAGTTTCGCGCTGAATCGGGCAGTGGCTCGTTTGCAGGCCGCGGCGAAGGGCGGCGTCGCGGGCGCGCCCGAGGAAGTCTCCCGCCGTTGAAAAGCTCCAGGGTTGTCACGAAGTTGCCGTCTTACCCACAAAGTTGTCGTTTGATCCCCATAGTGAAGCGCGCCGATTGAATCTGCGCCGCGTGTAGAGCATCTTTAACAGTGGGTCCAGCGGGAGACTATTTGATGGCTGTGATTACCATGTACAGCACGCCGTGGTGCGGCGATTGCCGACGGACGAAGCTCTTCTTGAAAGAGCGCGGAATCGAATTTCGTGAAGTGGATATCGATAAGTCGCCCGAGGCTGAAGCTCTGGTCCTGCGCGTCAATAACGGCCGGCGCAAAGTGCCTACGCTGGAAGTGGATGGCCGGTATTTTGCGAACAGCCCGTTTGATCCTTACCTGCTCGCCGAAGAACTAAAAATTCCCCTGAATTCGTGATCAGTTAACGAAGCGCGCGGGAAGAACGCAAGACGCAGAGCTCTGGATATGGGCTTTTGTGTTGCTGGCTATTGCGCCGCGACGCCGCGGGTGTAAACGCTGGCGACCTTTAGCTCGGGTGTGAGGAGGACGAGATCGGCGTCGGCACCCGCGGTGAGGACACCTTTTTTTTTCTCCAAACCCACTCGGCGCGCGGGATTGAGAGTGCCCATGCGCACAGCCTCAATCAATGGAACACCCAAGCGCACCATATGCTGCAACGCTCGGTCGAGCGTGAGCGTGCTGCCGGCGAGCTTTCCTTCGCGGTTGCGGCAGACGCCACCGGAAACCGTCACGTCGAACGTCCCCAGGCGGTAGGTGCCGTCGCGCATGCCTGTCGCGGCGGTGCCGTCGCTGACCAGGATGACAAGCTCAGGGCCCTTGGCGGCGAGCAGCAAGCGGATCGCGGGATCATCCACGTGGACACCGTCCGCGATAATTTCGGCGGTGACGGAGTCGTCAGTGAGCACCGCGCCGAGCACTCCTGTTTCGCGATGCGAAAAGGGGCGCATGGCGTTAAAGACGTGAACCGCGTGGCGCGCGCCACGAAAAATCGCCGTATGCGCCTGTTCGTAGGTGGCGTCGGTGTGGCCCAATGCCACGACGATGCCGCGGGCGTAGCCGTGCTCGACCAGTTCCAGCGCGCCGGGAATCTCCGGGGCGAGCGTGAGAATCCGCACGTTGCCGCCGGCAGCTTCGAGGTAACGATCGAGCAATGGAATGGAGGGCTTGGCGATGGCGCCGGGCGGGTGAACGCCGCGGCGCTGCAAGCTGATGAATGGGCCTTCGAGGTGAATGCCGACGATTTCGGCGGTAGGGGTTGCAGGCGCTTCGGTATTGGCGGGGCTTGCGATGAAACGCGCGATGTCTTCGAGGCAGCGGCGCGTTTCGTCGGGAGGTGCGGTGACTGTAGTCGCCACAAGAGAAGTGGTTCCGTGACGCGCGACTGTTTTCGCGACAGCGCTAAGGGCTTCCTCGGTGGAAGACATCACGTCGTGGCCGCCCGCGCCGTGGATGTGAATGTCGACGAAGCCCGGAATTAGGGTCATGTCGCGCGCGAGGATTTCCTTCGCGTCCGATGGGACCTCGATTTGATCGCGGCAGCCTATCCGGGCAACTTTGCCGTCTTCCACGACGATAGCGGCATCGTTGATTTCTTCATGCGGTGTGAACGCGCGCCCAGCGTGAATGATCGTCGAAGGCATAGCGCACCATCCTACTTGAACTCGTTACTATGCGCGGAAAATCATAATGCGGGGTTGCAAGAATGTTACGCTCCGCTACAATCGATAGGCTCGCAATGTGATCCGGAGGAGACGCATGGCAAACGATAAACGGTTCATGGCCTGGAAGCGCCACCACAAAAAGCGGAAGTCGGCGAAGGCCAAGATGAAGCTCTACGAGCAAGGAAAGCTCGCACACGACAAACTTCCCGCGCTGGCCAAGACATTCCTGAAACGCAAGCAGCGTTCGCTGGCGAAAGCCGAATAAGCTCGCGCAAACACAAAAAAGGGAGGCATCCCTCAGGGGTGCCTCCCTTTTTGTGGCTTGCCGCCTCTCGTCGTAAATCGGGGAACGCGAGGCTTTTGTTCGGGTAAACTCGGTTCTACTCGCCTGTGCCGGTCGTCGCCGCCTGAGTCGTGGTTCCAGCGGCCTTGGGCACGCTTAGATAACCAGTGATTTTATTCTTCCCCACTTGATTGATGACGAGTTCAAGCGGCGTCTGGTAATCGTGCGTGTAGAAGTAAATCGGCTCGTCGGCGGAACGGTTCTTCTTTTCGAACCGCTTGTCGTCGACGAAGAGGTACATCGTGAAGAGCTGCTGCTTCACATTTGTGCCGCGCAACTCAACGGTCAGGGCACCAACGTGCTTCCGCTCGCCCTTTTTGTCCACGCTGAATTCGTAGATGTTGCGCTCGTTCATCCGGCGCAATTGTGCGATTTCATCGTGATTCCGCGCGATGAGATTGCCGAACTGGTCGCGCGCCATTTGAAGGGTCTGCTTGGTCGAGTCCAGGTCCGTCTTGACGCCATTGACGTCGCCACTGAGCTTGTTAACGTCGTCCGAGTTCGCCTTGGTGGCCAGTTGCGTGTTCACCTGCGCCTGTTGCTGTTGGAACGCAGCAAACTGCTTGGCGTCCATGTCCTTGATCTTCTTGGCTTGATAGCGGGCACTGGCGAGCTCGCTTTGCGTCAGCTTCAGGCGGCTCGTAATAACGCTCACCTCGCCCTGCACTTGCGCCTGGGCTTCTGCGGACTGTTGCAGACGCTGTTCGAGGACGGTTTGCGCCTGCTTGTCAGCCTGCACCTGCGCGGTAAGGGCTTGCTGATTGCTTTTTGAGGCATTCTCGGCAGTCCAGCCAACACCGAGAGCCACCAGCGAAACGATCGCCAGCAGCACTACACCGATTCCTACCCACCGGGGAGTCGCCGTTTCCTGCGGCACAATAACTTCACGCTCTTCGATCATCGAATGCTCCTTGAAACTTGAATTCCCCCTGCCGGGAGCATAATGAGCACGGGCATCGCCAATCTCCTTCTCGCGGGTAACGTTATGCTTATATCACTCAATACAAGCATGTTAGACGACACTGGCCATCGGGACAGGGGTACAGGAATTCCGGTATGCCCTGCAAATTTTACATGTATCTGTTTGTTTCTGCACTGAGGTCGCAGTGCGCACCAGAACGGGCCGTGTTTTTTGAGAAACGCAGCAGTGAGCCGTCAGCGGGTGATTTGCATGTGCTTGAGGACTTCGATGCGGTCATCGAGGGGAGGATGAGTGCTGAACAAGCCTGCAAGCATTTGGCGAGCCTGAAGCGGCGCAACAATGCAAAGCGCTGCCGTTGAAGGCGAGATGTTCATGGGAATTTTCTTATTGTAGCCCTCCAGTTTTTGCAACGCACTGATTAGCCCATAGGGGTGCCCGACCATTTTCACGCCCGATGCATCCGCCTGATATTCGCGCTGGCGCGAAATGCCGAGTTGCAGAAGAAGGGCGGCGATTGGCGCAACGATCAGCATCAAGATTGCGGTGATTGCATTACCCTCTCCTTCGCCGTCGCGTGAACCTCCAAAACCGCCGAAAATCATTCCCCAGCGGCCCATTTGCGCAACCCACGTAATTGCTCCAGCCAGGGTGGCCGCGATTGAGGACGTAAGAATGTCGTAGTTCCGCACGTGCGATAACTCATGTGCGATCACGCCTTCGAGCTCGTCGTCATTCATGATTTGCATCAGTCCGGCGGTGACGCAAACAGCGGCGTGGTGCGGATTGCGGCCAGTTGCAAAAGCATTCGGCGCCGCTTGTTGGCTGATGTAGAGCTTGGGCATAGGCAGGCCGGCTTTGCCAGCGAGCCGTTCCATTACGGCATACAGACGAGGTGCCTGTTCGCGCGTCACAGGCTGAGCGCCGGCGGAGCGCAGCGCAATCTTGTCGGAGAAAAAATACGACACTCCATTCATTACGACCGCGATAATCAGGCCGATCGTCATTCCGCGCGGACCGGCGATGGCCCTCCCGCCGAGAATCAGCAGCAGCGTGAGTCCGGTGAGCAACAAGGTGGTCTTGATGGTTTTCATTTATTCTCCGAGAAATTATCCATAGTTCAGTTTAGGTGCCGCTCTTTTTGACGTCAAATGGCGCGCCGGTTATTTGGATGCTCAATCCGCGGCGCTCGCCTTTGATTTTTCGCGCTTGAAACGCATCTCGCTTGTTTTGGCGTCCGCGTCGACAAGCACTTCATCACCGGGAAGTATCTTGCCATCCAGGATTTCAAGTGCGAGCGGGTCCTGAATCATCCGCTGGATCGCGCGCCGCAAGGGCCGCGCGCCATAGGCTGGATCGTAACCTTCGCGCAGCAGGAGTTCGCGCGCCGCGGGCGTCATCTTGAGCGTGACATGCTTGCCTTCGAGCAATTTCGACAGGTGCGCCAGTTGCATGTCCACGATGTGCTGAAGCTGCTGTTTGCCAAGAGGCAGGAACAGCACGATGTCGTCGACGCGGTTCAAAAATTCCGGCCGGAACGTTTGCCGCAAAGCCTCCATGGCCTCCGTGCGCGCGCGCTTGGGATCGGTTGCCGCGAGCTCGAAAATCGCATGCGAGCCAACGTTCGAGGTCATCACGATCACCGTGTTGCGGAAATCGACCGTGCGGCCTTTACCGTCGGTGAGGCGGCCGTCTTCGAGAATCTGCAGCAGCACGTTGAAAGCATCCGGATGCGCCTTTTCAATTTCGTCGAGAAGTACAACGGAATAAGGATGCCGCCGCACCTGCTCAGTGAGTTGGCCGCCCTCTTCATAACCCACGTAGCCCGGTGGCGCGCCAATCATCCGCGCGACGGAATGCTTCTCCATGTATTCCGACATATCGAGGCGGATCATGGAACGCTCGTCGTCGAAGAGAAATTCGGCGAGCGCCCGCGCCAGTTCCGTCTTTCCTACTCCCGTGGGTCCAAGAAACAGGAAGGAGCCAATCGGGCGGTGCGGATCGGACAGACCGGAACGACTGCGCCGCACTGCATTCGCGACTCTTGAAAGGGCGTCATCCTGCCCAACGACGCGCTGCCGCAGACGCTCTTCCATGTGCACGAGCTTTTGCACTTCGCCTTCGAGAAGCCGCCCGACGGGAATGCCGGTCCATTTGGCGACAATGCGAGCGATGTCTTCCTCGCCCACATCTTCCTTGAGCATGGCGCGGCCGCTTTTTTGCCGCTGGGTCAGAGCGTCCTGCGCTTTTTGCAACTCGCGCTCCGCTGCGGCCATTTTGCCATAGCGAATCTCCGCGACTTTCGCAAGTTCGCCGGCGCGCTCCATTCGCTGCTCTTCGGTTTTAAGCTGGTCAATCTCGCTCTTGATTTTCCGGATGCGGCCAATGGCGTCTTTCTCGACTTGCCACTGAGCCTTGAGCCCGTTGGATTTTTCGCGCAGCGTCGACAGCTCTTTTTCAATTTCCTTTAACCGCTCGCGCGAGTGCGCGTCCGATTCCTTCGCCAGCGCCTGACGCTCGATTTCAAGCTGCATAACGCGCCGCTCGATCTCGTCAATTTCCGCGGGCATGGAATCGAGTTCCATGCGCAAGCCCGCTGCGGCTTCATCGATAAGGTCAATCGCCTTGTCGGGGAGGAAACGGTCGGAAATGTAACGTTGCGAGAGTAGGGCGGCGGCGACAATGGCGGCATCCTGAATGCGTACGCCGTGATGGACTTCGTAGCGCTCCTTCAAGCCGCGCAGAATGGCAATCGTATCCTCGACGGAAGGCTCGGGAATCATCACGGGCTGGAAGCGCCGTTCGAGCGCGGGATCCTTTTCGATGTACTTGCGATATTCGTTCAGCGTGGTCGCGCCAATGGCGCGCAGTTCGCCCCGCGCCAGCGCCGGTTTCAGCATGTTCGAGGCGTCCATCGAGCCTTCCGCCGCGCCCGCGCCGACCACGGTGTGCAATTCGTCGATGAAGAGAATCACCCGGCCGTCCGATTCGGTCACTTCTTTCAGTACAGCCTTCAGACGGTCTTCGAATTCGCCGCGATATTTCGCGCCAGCGACCAGCGCCGCCAAATCGAGCGCGACAATTCGCTTCGGCTTTAAGACTTCCGGCACGTCTCCGGCGATAATCCGCTGCGCTAGGCCCTCGACAACGGCGGTTTTGCCGACGCCGGGCTCGCCGATCAGCACGGGGTTGTTCTTCGTGCGCCGAGCGAGGATCTGCATGACGCGGCGAATTTCTTCATCGCGGCCAATGACCGGATCGAGTTTGCCGCGACGAGCGAGTTCCGTAAGGTCGCGGCCGTATTGTTCCAGCGCGCGATACGTGGTTTCGGGATTTTGGCTTGTGACGCGATGGCTTCCGCGCACGCTGACGAGCGCTTGAAGAATTGCGTCGTGGCTTGCGCCGTTGCGCGCGAGCAGCATGCCCGCTGGATCGCGATCGAGTTGTGCGATGGCGAGGAGGATATGTTCCGTGGAGACGTATTCGTCTTTGAAGCGCGCTGCTTCGTCGAATGCACGGCTCAAGACATCGTTCGACGCCGGGCTCATAAATTGCTGCGCGGTGCCGGATATTTTGGGCAGACGTTCGATTTCGCGGCGCACTTCGCCCGTTAGGGCTTCGGGCGCAGCGCCCAACTTGGCCAACAGCGGTGCCACAACGCCTTCGTTTTGCGCGAGCAGCGCGGCCAGCAGATGCAGCGGTTCGATCTGCTGTTGATTTGCTGACGCAGCAATTTCCTGCGCGGTTTGCAGCGCCTCTTGGGCTTTCACCGTTAATTTGTCGTACCGCAGCATAACTCGTGCTTCTCCTAAACATCCAAGCTCTGGATCTATTTTAATCCCGTCCGGCGACAGAAAGGGGGCCGAAATGCCGCGGCCCCCAGCCCCACGAAGAATCTAATTCTTACTGTTCGTGACGTTGATCTTCACTTGCTTCGGCTTCGATTCCGCCCGCTTCGGCAAAGTGACGGTCAGAACGCCATTTTTGTAATCCGCCTGAATCGCTTCGGTGTTGACGGTATTCGGCAGCGAGAAGCTCCGACTGAAGGAACCGTAAGCGCGCTCCATCCGAAGGTAGCTGTCTTCCTTCACTTGCTGCTCGAACTTCCGTTCACCGCGGACCGTGAGCATGTTGTTCTCGACGCGCACGTCCAGTTCCTTCTCGCTGATATCCGCCAAATCCGCCTTGATCACCAGCTCGTTTTCAGTTTCGTAGACGTCCACTGCCGGCGCCCAGGCCGTCAATGTGGAGTCATCGCCCTTGCGCGAGAAAGTGCCTTCGAAAAGCCGATTTACCTGCTCCTGTAGAGAAGAAACGTTTCGGAAAGGTTCCCAACGATTGATACTGTGCATGTTATGACCTCCTCGTAATATCACTTCACTGAACTTATATAATCTTAGTCACTCATTGTCAAGTATTTTCTTGCGCAGCTCACGGATTTATATCCTTCGGCTGCATTGGACTATATAACCCTAATAATGAAGCACTTGAGGTAGTGCGTTTCGGGCATCGTCAGCAGGATTGGATGATCCCTTGATTGCGTTCTGCGCTCGACAATCTGTACGGCTCGCCGGACGTCATTAGCGGCTTCGGCTATTACTTGGAGAAAAAGGGGTTCGGGTATGTGATAAGAGCAAGATGAAGTCATCAGGAATCCCCCCGTTTTTAGGAGTTTGAGCGCTCTCAAATTGATTTCTTTGTATCCGCGCAAAGCCGCCGCAACACTGTCACGATTTTTCGCGAAGGCCGGCGGGTCGAGGATAATTGCATCGAATCGACGCCCTGCATCGTCGCAGGCCTTGAGAACGTCGAAGGAATTGGCTTCGCGAAAAGTGACGTTCGTGATGCGATTCAATTCCTGATTGCGGCGGGCGATTTCAATGGCGGGTGGGGAGAGATCGATGGCTTCGACTTGCGCCGCGCGCGCGGCAACCGTCAAAGCAAAGCCGCCGTGGTATGTGAAGCAATCCAGCACTTCGCCGGAGGCATAATCGGCCGCCGCTCGCTGGTTTTCGCGTTGATCGAGGAAACCTCCCGTTTTTTGACCCTTGTACAAATCGTGGAGGAAGCGCATTCCATTGCGTGAGGCGATCACTTCTTCCGGAACTTCCCCATGCAATAGCGAAACCTTGCGTTCGAGGCCTTCGAGTTCGCGAACTCGAGGATCGTTGCGTTCGAGAATGCCGCGCGGCGAAAACAGTTCTACGAGGATGGAAACGAATTCTTCTTTGCAGCGCTCCGTCCCCTGGCTAAGCGTTTGCAGAACGAGCCAATCAGCGTAGCGGTCAACGATGAGCGATGGCAACAGATCCGCTTCGCTGTAAACGAGGCGGTAGGCCTCCGTATCCTGCACCACGCGTTTGCGATATTCGGCGGCAGCCTGGATGCGCGTCTTGAAAAATTCGCGATCTACGGGCGCGTCCTCGCGCGTCAACAAGCGGATAGTGATTTGCGAGCGGCTACTGAAGAACGCGCGTCCAACAAAATTGGCTCGTTCGTCTTTGACGCGAACGACGTGGCCGCCTTCGGCCTCCGCGTTACGAACATCGCTGCGGTAAACCCAAAGATGGCCAGAGCGCAGGCGCTCAGCGCCTCGCTGGCTGATGGTGACTTGACCCTCGGCCATGGCCTCCTCGCGGTAAATTTGCAAGCGATTTATTCGTTACAATGGATTCGCGCGGCCGTTTACGGATGCAATCTGCCAAAGGAAAGACCGGTGCGGCCGATTGAACTTGGGTGCTGTCATAGCATAGTTTCTCTCTGCACGCCAATGGCTTGATGGCGCAGAGCGCGAGCGAAAAGGGGGGTCTTCTGAATCTGAGCGAATTCGATTACGATCTGCCCCAGGAGCGCATTGCGCAATGGCCACTGGAGGAGCGCGACGCTTCGCGTATGTTGTTTCTGCATCGGTCCTCGGGCGCATGGGAGGATCGGCAGTTCCGCGAATTCCCGGAACTGCTGCGCGGGGACGAGCTTATTGTTATCAATAACGCTCGAGTACTTCCGGCGCGGCTTTGGGGACATCGCAAAGGCGTGCACGCGCAGCCGGTCGGCAAGAACAGCCCCATTCGCCACGAGCATTTGAGCGGGCCGGTCGAAGTCTTATTACTACGCGCCCACGGCGCGGACGAGTGGGAAGCGCTGGTGCGTCCTGGGCGGAAAATTCCCGTCGGCGAAACGATTCTTTTCGGCGACGGCGAATTGCAAGCGGAAGTTGTGGGCCGGGCCGGTTACGGATTACGCCGGCTGAAATTCGCGGGTTCAAGCAATCCCACGGGACTAATTGAGCGGCTGGGGCATATTCCTCTGCCGCCCTATATTAAACGCGAGGACTCGGCAATCGATCGCGAACGGTATCAAACGGTTTTTGCGCGGCGTGGGTCCGCTGTGGCAGCTCCAACGGCAGGTCTGCATTTCACTGCGGAGATACTGTCGCGGGTGCGCAAACGCGGAGTCGAAGTTATGGAAATCGCGCTCGATGTGGGTCTGGGAACATTTGAGCCTGTGCGGACGGAGCGTCTCGAGGATCATCACATTCACAGTGAATCGTACGAAATTTCCGTGGGCACGGCCGAAGCCGTTGCGCGGGCGCGTGCCGAGTGCAGACCGGTGCTCGCGGTGGGCACGACGGTTGTTCGCGCGCTAGAAGATGCGGCGCAGAAATTTGTTGCCACCAAGCCGGGCGGGCGCAGCAGCGCGGGCGCAGACCAAAATACGGCGATTGCAGCAGCGGGCCGCGCGGAAGCGGATATTTTTCTTTTTCCCGGCAAGCCATTTAGGGTTGTCGATCAATTGCTCACAAATTTTCATTTGCCGCGCTCGACTCTGCTTGCATTGGTGGCTGGTTTTGCGGGACGAGAAAATGTGCTGCGAGCCTACCGGCACGCTGTCGATTCCGGGTACCGATTCTACAGTTACGGCGACTGTATGTGGATCCGCTAGCGAACGGAATTGTATTGGCAGTTCTTATGCCGACTCGGGTGTGGGCTGGGCTTGTGTTGGGCTGCGGCTGATCCGATTGGTGCAAGGCGAAGGGCCATCGTCTATAATCCCAGCGTGTTTCAGGGGTACGCGAGCGGATGCGATTTCTGATCCTTAGCGACATTCACGCGAACCTGACGGCGCTTGATGCCTCGCTGGCCGCGTCGAAAGGCCGCTGGGACAAAGCCGTGTGCCTCGGCGACATCGTAGGTTACGGTCCAGACCCCAATGAAGTGGTTGACCGCATCCGCGCCCTTGACGCGGTTACCATTCGCGGCAACCATGACAAAGTCGCCTGCGGTTTGACCAGCGCGGATGATTTCAACCCCATCGCACGCGCCGCCGTTCTGTGGACGCGCGAGCAACTTCGCCCGGAAAATCGCGAGTACATTGAAAAACTGCCCGTGGGTCCCGTTTCGATCGATGGATTTTCGCTGGTTCACGGAGCGCTGCGCGACGAAGATGAATACGTGGTCGCGCCAGCACAGGCGCTCGATTCCTTGCTGGAAGCTCCCATGCCGCTCACTTTTTTTGGCCACACGCATTTGCAGGGCGGATTTTCACTTGCGGAAGACAACGCAATCCATGCGCTGCGGTTCAAGCCTGCGGATGGGGAGCCATTTGCGAAATTGGAGCTGAAACAAGGAACGAGCTACCTATTGAATCCAGGCTCGGTGGGGCAGCCGCGCGATGGCGATCCGCGCGCGAGTTTTGCGATTGCGGATATGGAGCGCCACGAAGTCGAATTCTGGCGCGTGCCCTACGAAGTAGAATCCGTGCAGCAACGTATGGAGAAAGCCGGACTGCCCGAGCAACTAATTTTGAGGCTTTCGTTCGGCCGCTAGAACATTTTTTTGCCGCGGACCAGAGTCGTTTGACGGAGAAGACTCGTTGGAGCAGAACGACAAAAGTCGGCTCGGCGTTTCTTTTGCAGTGGGGCTTATTGTTGTCCTTCTGATCTTCGGCGGCTTCTATTTTGCCATGCGTTTCTCCGGCCAGTCGAAGCCCACGGCGGACAAGCCACTCGCGTTTGGCGCCACCGAACAGACGTACGCAGGGAGCGTTGAGTTTGAAAATCTGGAAATGTCGGCATTCGAGAACATGCTGCACCAGAAAGTTACATACTTGAACGGTGACATATCGAACAAAGGGACGCGGGCGATTCGCGCGGCCGACGTCACGATCGAGTTTTACGATCCCGAGCATAAATTACTACTGCGCGAAGTGCGTCGGATTGTCGGAAATGGGACGCGCAAGCTGGAAAGCGGAGAAACGCGCGATTTCCAGATTGGATTCGAGACGCTTCCCGCTGGCTGGGATCACAAGTTTCCGGCGATACATCTCACGGGCCTCGACCTTGAATAATTGAGCGCGCGTGCGTAAAGAATCCGTTTTTGCCTCTTTCATGGACGAATGGAGCAATCTCGAGCAGGCTATCGAGCAACTCGCGGCCACCGGAGCCGTCGAAGTGCACGAAGACGGCCAATGGCTGGCGGGTCTCGACAGGTTCCGCAGCGAAGTTCGCCGCAAGGGCAAAGCAGGCGCTGATTCACCTGTGGTCTTCAGAAAGCAACCTGGTGCGCACCATCACGCGCATTTCTGCGTGTGAGTCCGCGCGCATTCAGCTGGAAGTGCAGCGCTTCGGCCGCGCGAAACCGGGCCGTCTGGAGTTTTTGAGCGCGGAAGCGCGGCGTCCCGCGGCGCCGTTGGCCGCGAACAATTCCGCGCACGCTTTGGCCGTATGCTCGCCGAGCAGTTTCCTGATGCAACCGTTGATTCGCTGACTACAGCCGCTGATTGGAAGCACTCGTTCTCGCCGCTATATACGCGCGGTGTGATGACAAAGGGCCGGTCTTGCTGGGAAGTCACGGGGCTTGGTCCTGCCGCGAGTGCGGCTGCGTTCGAAGGAATTTTGAGATTCGGGTTGTGGAAAGTTGGCTCACGCCGCGCAAAGACGTCGAGCTGACTCTCGCGGGCGGCCCGCGACGCGACACTTTTATTCGCAAGTCCCGGCACTCGCGGGTGGTGAACGCGGCGTGATTGATTTGCTGGGCGGGACGCGCCAGGGACGGCTGGTGGTCATCGAGCTGAAGGCGTCTGAAGACCTGCATCTGCCGTTGCAAGCTGTCGATTACTCGCTGCGCGTCCGCCGTCATCTGATCGAAGGCGATTTCCGCAATTACGGCCATTTCCCGGGAGTCGAGTTCCTCTCGATCCGCCTCTGATATGGCTGGTCGCCCCCAGCCTGCGTTTTCATTCAGCCAATGAAATCCTGGCGCGATATCTTTCGCCGGATTTGCAGGTGAGCCGCATTGGTCTGAATGAAAATTGGCGGCGCGGCGTTCGCGTTGTTTTCCGCCAGTAATATTTTCCAAAGAGTGAGAACAAAAGAATAAGGGAAGCAGCCTTAGGTTGCCCTAAGCCACTTCCCGGGGTGTGTCCTAGAAGTGAATTACTTAAATAGATGCCGATGTACCCAAAAGGTTGCTTGAAATACGCGAAGACCCTACACGTGTCATCCAGAGAAAACTGTAGGTGGGAGTGCCGTAATTACGAGAATTCTCAGTAAAATAGATACTTCCGCCACTTTTCATCTTTATGCCCGATGAGGCGCATGAGCTGACGGGAAGTGTGCAAGGTGAATGGACGCGGCCGGCGCGCCAGAGTCAACCCAGCTTCCTCCGGCGTGCGATCTCCTTTGCGGTTGTTGCACTGGTAGCAGCAGGCTACTAAGTTTTCCCAGGACGAGCGCCCACCGCGCGAACGCGGCATCACGTGATCCAGCGTCAAATCGGAAGCGGACAGCATCTGGCCGCAGAATTGGCAAGTATTACGGTCGCGCAGGAGAATGTTTTTTCGCGAGAGGGCGCGGCTCTGTTGGGGAATATGCCGATAGCTGAGCAGTCGGATGACAGAAGGCACGGAAACGGATTTGCTGGTGGAATGAACTTCCGTAGTTTGCGTTTCCTCGGCTTGGGCAACACCTTTGAGCATGAGCACCAGCGCGCGGCGCACAGCAGTCACATTAATGGGCTCGAAAGTGGCGTTCAGGACCAATACAGGGGCCTGCATAACCGCAGGTCGGCGTGGGGCTGCGTCGGATTTGGCCAGCGCGGCCGCTGAATGGCCCGCTGAAATTGAAATCTTCGGCCGAGGCCGAAGCACGTTCTTCGATTTGGAGCGGTAGTCCATATCCTTCGTTCGAACCGTGTCTCGCTTCCGGTACTTTTGATGCTCTAGACCGGCGGTTGGTTTGCGTTTAATTCACCCACCCGTCCGGAAAACGCACTTCCCCGCGAAAGCACCCTGGCGACCGTGATTCCAGCCACGCTTTTCGCGCCCGCCTGATTCAAGGCCCGTGCACAAGCGTCGAGTGTCGCGCCCGTCGTAAATACATCATCTATCAGCAAGACGCGGAGGTTGTCAACTCGCGTGCCTTTTCGAATTTCGTAAGCGCCACGCACGGTTTGCCAGCGCTCGCGACGTGAAAGCAGCAGTCGCGGCGGGCGCGGTTTCGTTCTCACCAGCAAGTACGCGCCGAGGGGGCAATTTCAGTTTTCGGGATAGCGGGCGCGCGATCAATTCAGCTTGGTTATGGCTGCGTTCGCGTTGGCGCGCCGGATGCAGCGGAACGGGCACGGCGACATCCGCGGCGAACAATTCCGGCTGGGCGTGAATCTTCTCCTCCAGCCGGGTAAAACGTATACCAATTTGGCGGGCGTGGAAAGGAGGCATGCATCATGTCGTAATGTTGTCACAGGGGCAGTGGCGGCGGTGCGCAATTTCGGTTTGCGCAGGCAGGAGCACGTCTCTAGCGGTTGTGGTTCTGGAAACCCAGCCGTTACAAAAGCCCTTGTTCCTGTTTTTCCTGACAGACGATGCAGTAGCGGGTCCACGGTACGGCTTCCAGCCGCTTCTGCTGAAGCTCTGTCTGGCATTGCGTGCACATCCCAAAAGTTCCGGTGCGAATGCGCGCCATGGCGTCATCGACCAGTTGGAGTAGCGCACGGTCATTGTGCGTCTGGCCGAACAGGAACTCCTTGGTATAGGAATTTGCGGCCTTGTCGGCGAGGTCCACTGTGGGATCCTCGTCAGCCTCGCGGCCTTCCTGCCCGGTCCGCGCGATTGTATTGAGCAATTCTTCGCGGCGCGTCTGCAGCTTCTTCTTGTAATAATCCAAACGCTTCTTATCCACAGTTCAGGCCCTCAGAGAGCTATTTGCCCTCGAATAAAACAACCGATTGTACCGGCGAACGTCCGTTGTGTCAATTCGACGCCTTCGGCCGGGTGTGCGACATAAGAGTGAGAGGTTGAGGAATTTTGTTCTCTGAGCCTCCGTGCCTAGCGTAGTATTACGCTAGGCGATACACTGGAGGCTATATGGCACCTTCGTTGGCCGATTTAGAGCAACAGCGGTCCGCATTGC
>DATLSS010000088.1:0-32838 GCA_035534035.1 Candidatus Acidiferrales bacterium
CCACCAACGAAAATCGTGCACGATATCAAGAGCAAGCGTTTGAAATAGCAAACCATTTGTGACTCGTGAAGCATCAAGCCTCGCGACGAAGTGTGAAGTTGGTATCACATCCGCAAATCCGACTCAAGGTACATCGAGGGAACCGGCGAGCCCCGATTTCTTTCCCCGCAACATCCGCGGAGAAATCGGGTGAATCTGCTTGCCCGGCCATTGGGGCTGTGATAGCTAGTAGCGCGTCCTGTGACTGCGAAAAACGCGATGCGGTGGCACAGGTTTCTTCCAAAATTGGCGGCCCCCTTCTCTGCGCGGGTGCGACGGACTTGCGTAACCGTGGTTACAGTGGCCGCGTCGCTGATGCTCTGCGCTGATGCGAGCGCTCGCACGCCTTTTATCGCGAGCGGCCGTGCGCGCGCCCAGAGCGGCAGGCAGAATCAGCGGCTCACGCGGCCCAATCAGCAATTTTCCGCGGTGGAAGGGATTCTGCATGATTCCGCGGGATTGCCCGTCGGTGGCGCCAAGGTCACGCTGCGACTGAAGCAGAGCGCAAAAATATTCGAGGCGACATCGACCGGCGACGGTGTTTTCCGCTTGAGAGACATCCCTGCCGGGAAATACGAACTGGCCATTACAAAGGACGGGTTTCGGATAATTACGCGAACGGATTTGACGGTCGAGGCGGCGGAAGTGGTGACAATGGAATTGAGAATGGAATCGCTCACAGGTCCGGCAATGATTGAGCGTCCGCCGCAGGAACCGGGAACGCAGACGAGCGCGCCAGCGCAACACCCGCCGCTTCCCTCTTACCACGAAATACAGGAGTCCCCACAACCGAATGCGGCCACCGCACCCGCGCCGCCGCTGCCTCCGTATGACAAAGTGTTTCAGCCGGAACCGGATCGATGGGACGCCGCGACGCCGGACTGGAAACGCTACGGCCACGGCGGAGAATATCCCTACGTGCGCGGGCATTGGTGGGATCCGTTCAATCGCAATAAGTGGAAGGGCGATTATCCCATCCTTGGGAACGCGACATTTTTCGCCTTTACAGGTACAAGCGATTCCGCCTTTGACGAACGACGAGTGCCTGCGCCGAGCGGCGTCAGCCGGGCGCGTCCTGGCACCGCAGCGTTTTTCGGCAGAGGCGAGCAATCTTTTCTGAGCCAGAATTTCCGGCTGTCGTTTGATCTATTTCACGGCGACACGAGTTTCAAACCCGTGGACTGGCGCATTCAATTCACGCCGGAATTCAATATCAATTATTTGAGTACGCAGGAACTGGGCCTCGTGAATATCGATGTGCGCGCGGGAACCAGCCGGTTTGATACGCACGCTGGGGTGCAGGAAGCGTTTGTCGAATATAAAATTGCCGATTTGAGTCCGAATTACGATTTTCTTTCGGTACGCGCGGGAATTCAGCAATTCACCAGCGATTTTCGCGGCTTTCTTTTTTCCGACGAGCAGCCGGGCCTGCGATTGTTCGGAAATTTGAAGTCGAATCGCTGGCAGTACAACCTGGCGTATTTTCAAATGCTCGAGAAGGACACGAACAGCGAGCTGAATACGTTTCAGCGCCGCCACCAGCAAGTCGCGGTCGCAAATCTGTACATGCAGGATTTTATCTGGAAGGGCTATACGACGGAGTTCAGCGTCGCATACAACAAGGACGACCCGACGATTCATTTCGATACGAATGGATTTCTGGTGCGTCCCGCGCCGATTGGAAATGTGGTGAATCAAGGCGTGGGAATCGAGACGCATGGGATCCGCGTGGCGTATCTGGGATGGGCGAGCGACGGCCACATCGGTCCGGTAAACGTGAGCCACGCGTTTTATCAAGCGCTGGGATATGACACGTTCAACCCGATTGCGGGACGCAAGGTGACTATCAACGCGCAAATGGCGGCGCTGGAACTTTCCGAGGACAAGGACTGGGCGCGTTTCCGCGGTTCTTTTTTTTACGCTTCGGGGGACGCGAACCCGCGCGACGGACGCGCGCGCGGATTTGACGCGATCGTCGACAATCCCGCATTCGCGGGAGGAATGTTCAGCTTCTGGAATCGCGAAGCGATTAAACTTTCCGGCTCAGGCATCGCGCTTACTCCGCAAAATAGCTTGTTGCCGAGTTTGCGTTCGAATAAAACGGAGGGCCAGGCCAATTTTGTGAACCCGGGGATTTGGCTCTATAACGCGGGAGCGGATTTCGATTTGACGCCGAAGCTCACGGCGGTGACAAATTTCAATTTCATGCGTTTTGACCGCACCGAGCCGCTCGAACTGGTGCTGTTTCAATCACCGATTCACCACAACATCGGCGAGG
Source organism: Candidatus Acidiferrales bacterium (assembly GCA_035534035.1). Taxonomy (GTDB): domain Bacteria; phylum Acidobacteriota; class Terriglobia; order Acidiferrales; family UBA7541; genus DAHUXN01. The sequence continues at coordinate 2,318 of DATLSS010000088.1, forward strand.
AGTTTGATCTGGGAGCGAAGTATCGTCCGCCACTGACGGAAAACATGGTGCTCACGTTTGGTGGCTCTCTGTTCCAGCCGGGACATGGTTTTCAGGATATTTACACCAAACGGACACTGTTTTCGGCGTTCGCAAACTTAAAGTTCCAGTTCTAGGAGTTGCACAGGTGAACGGCTTGTCCGCATTTCGATTCCGGGCAACGCGGCGAGGACGCGCTGCGGCCATTTGTTTTATCGCGGCCGCAATGATGCTGATCCTGTCACTTTTCGGCGGACGGCGTAAGGCCCGCGCACAACAAGTGCGGAACGACAATCTGCTCATCAACCAGACACAAGCAGACGCGGACAACAAAAGTGCGGGGTGCGTTTCGTGTCACGTGGGTGTGGACCAACCAACGATGCACACAACCGGCACCGTTCGGCTTGGATGCGTTGACTGCCACACGGGAAACCCGAGCGTTGCTGTGCCCGCGGGAGCGAAACCCGGCTCGGCGCAATATGAAGATGCGAAAGCGAAAGCGCATCCCGTTCCGAAGCTGCCGTGGCTATGGAAAAGCTCCGCGAATCCGGTGCGCGCGAATACGGATTGGCTGCGCGAGAATGCGGATTACATTCAATTCGTGAATCCGGGAGATTTGCGCGTCGCCGCCAAGACGTGCGGGCAAAACGGATGCCACGCACAGGAAACATACGCCGTGCGGACCAGCATGATGACGACGGGCGGAATTCTGTGGGGCGCGGCGCTTTACAACAATGGCTCGTATCCGCTGAAGGATGAGCATTTCGGCGAGAGCTATTCGGCGAACGGAACGCCGCAACGCGTAACGACGTATCCTGTGCCGACACACGAAGAAACCATGAACAAAGGCCTGCTCCCGTTTGTTCAGCCGCTCGAGCGATGGGAAATTTCGCAGCCGGGAAATGTCCTGCGCGTCTTCGAGCGCGGCGGTGAAGAAAAGAGCGAGATAGGCAATCCGAATCGGCTCGAAGAACCGGGAAAACCCGACGACAAATTGAGCTTTCGCGGATTTGGAACGCAATTGCGCACCGATCCTGTCTTCCTCGGCTTGCAAAAAACCAGACTGCTCGATCCGACTCTCAACATGCCGGGGACAAACGATCAGCCGGGAGATTATCGCGCGAGCGGCTGCTCGGCTTGCCACGTCGTATACGCGAACGATCGTTCGACGACGCATTCGGCGCAGTACGCAAAATACGGAAACATGGGCGGAAGCGCCGAAAACGATCCCACGATTCCGCGCGGTCAGCCGGGACATCCGATCAAGCACGAATTCACGCTTTCGATGCCCTCGAGCCAATGCATGGTTTGCCATGTGCATCCGGGCACGAACATGATGACCACCTTCTACGGGGACACGTGGTGGGACAACGAAGTGGATGCCAAGGCCATGTATCCGGAGAAACAGCACAACCCCACCGACGAGGAACGCTATCGCGTAGGACTGCGCAATCCAGAAGCAGCCGCGCCGCGCGGCTTATGGGCGAGCGTGAAATTTCTGGCGCAAACAGGAACCCCGGTCTTCAACAAAAAACTTCAAAACACCCAATTCGATGATTTCCATGGACACGGATGGATTTTCCGATGGGTGGAGAAACACGATCGCGAAGGAAATCTGCTGGACGCCAATAACCATATCGTGCCATTCAGCGATCCGGAGAAATTCGGGAAAGCAGTGCATTTGCAGGATCTGCACCTCGAAAAGGGAATGCAGTGCGTCGATTGCCATTTCGCGCAGGACGCTCACGGTACGGGGAAACTTTACAACGAGCCTCGCGCCGCGATTGCGATTCACTGCACGGATTGCCACGGGACAATTCGAGGCAAAGCGACGCTTGTCACATCTGGTCCTGCATCACCAACAGGCGGAATTAATTTGGCGGCATTGCGTACTCCGTGGGGCAAACGGGAGTTTTACTGGCAAAATGGCAGGCTCTTCCAGCGGTCGATGATGCGGCGCGACTTGCAGTGGGAAGTGACGCAGGTGCTGGACACCATCACGCCCGGGAATCCGCACTACAGCGAGAAATCGCGCCTGGCGAAAACCATTCGCACGGACGGCACCACGTGGGGCGACGTGCCGGCGAGCGACGCGAGCCTGGCGCATCCGCGATCAGCGATGACTTGCTTCGCGTGCCATTCGTCATGGACGCCGAATTGTTTCGGCTGCCATTTGCAAATGACCGCGAACAATCGCCGGCGAATGCTGCACAACGAAGGGACGGTGACGCGCAATTGGACAAGCTACAACTTCCAAGTCCTGCGCGATGACGCGTACATGCTGGCGATCGATGGCACGGTCACGGGGCATCGCGTGGCGCCGGCGCGCTCCAGTTGCGCGATTTTGGTGAGCTCGCAAAACGCGAACCGCGATTGGCTCTACTACACGCAGCAGACTGTTTCCGCGCCGGGATTCAGCGGACAGGCGTTCAGCACGTACGTGCCGCATACGGTGCGCGCAACGGAGACGAAGCAGTGCACCGATTGCCACGTTTCGAGCGCGAAGGACAACAATGCGTGGATGGCGCAGGTGTTGCTGCTCGGCACGAATTTTCTGAATTACGAAGGCCGGTACATTTACGTTGCCGAGGGCAGCAAGGGATTTTCGGCGGTCGCCGTCGCGGAGCACGACGACCCGGACACGATCTACGGCAGCGATTTTCAAGGCATTGCGTATCCCGGCGATTACAAGAAGTTCGTCGCGGGCGGCCGGCGGCTCGATACTGCGTATCATCACGCCGGAAAAACAATCCTGGCTGTGCAGATGCGCGGCGAGTATGTGTACGCGGCAATGGGCAAAGGCGGCTTCCGCGTTTATGACATCGCGAATGTCGATAACAAAGGATTCTCGGAGCGAATGGTCACGGCGCCTGTCTCGCCACTCGGCCAGCGATTGTACGTTAAAACAAAGTACGCGACCGACGTGGCGACGCCGACGACGCTAGCGGTCGATCCCACTCGCGCTCAGTTCGCGCAAAACCAGGAGCAGCCGATCAATTTGATGTACGGGTTCCTCTATGTCACGGACAAATACGAGGGACTAATCGTCGTTGGCAATCCAAATTTGAAAAGTAAAGCGCCTGGCGTCTCCACGCTGCTCAATGGGAATCCCGAGGATAACTTTCTGAAGCGCGCGGTGACGTTCAATCCCGGTGGCATTTTGAATGGCGCACGGCGAATCGCGATTGCCGGCAGATATGCCTACATTTTGTGCACCAAAGGACTCGTTGTCGTTGATTTGAACAACCCGCTTGCGCCACGCGTGGTGGCGCAAATCGGCGCGCCAGAATTAAATGGGCCACGCGGCATTTCAATCCAGTTTCGCTATGCGTTTGTCGTGGACCGCGATGGCTTGGAAGTTCTCGACGTCACCGAACTCGATAAGCCGCGAATCGTACCCGGCGCGATCGTGCCATTTGCAGATGCGCGAAATGTTTATGTCGCGCGGACGTACGCGTACGTCTCGGCAGGCAAGCAAGGGCTCGCGATCGTGAATGTCGAACAGCCGGAGCATCCGGCGCTTGACCAGTTCTTTACCGCGGGCGGCGCACTGAACGACGTCAACGACGTGAAACTGGGCGCGACGGCAGCGAGTATTTTTGCATACGTTGCCGATGGCAGGAACGGTCTCCGCGTGGTGCAATTGATCGCTCCGGAAAATGATCCGCGCTTCGAAGGCTTCAGCCCGCGTCCGAGGCCGAAACTTGTCGCCACGTATCGCACGGCGGGGCCGGCACTGGCTATTTCCAAGGGAATTGACCGCGACCGCGCCGTCGACGAGAGCGGAAACCAAATCGCCGTCTTCGGCAGGCGTGGCGCGCGGCCGTTCAACTCGGAAGAAATGCAGCGAATGTATCTGCGCGACCGCAAACTTTACACAGTTACGGACGCCCCGCCAGGAAAAGCGCAGCCGATGGGCGCCATTCAAAGCGCGGAGAAATGGATCGGCGGCTGGCTGACGAGGAAAAATGGAAAATGATCAGCAGGCGAATGTCGGCGGCGACTCTCAGCGCCGAATGAGCTCTGCTACTGGTGGATGAGCGACGAAATTGCGCGAACTCATCAGCAAATCGGGAAGCGAGAATTTCCCCGGATAGATTTTCTCCTGCGACCAATCGTGATACATGTGGCACTCGAAGCAGCCCGCCGGCGCGGCGGAAGCGCGCTCCGCGTGGCATTCCTGGCAGACGCGGACGCTCGGGAGATTCACGTCGGAAGTAAGCTGGCTGAACGCGACGCTCGCGTGGCAACCGGCGCAGGAAACCATGCGGTGCGCATCGTGACTGAAGTTAGCATGCGGAAGCCAGCGCAGTGTGATGCGAGAAGGCGCGATCGCCGGCAGCGAGTTCCCTCTTGAAACATTTAGCGTGTGACATTCCGCGCACGTCTTGCGCCAAAGCAAATCCTCAGCCGCGGCCACTTGTTCGGCGACCCATTCGTCGCGTGTGACGGCATGTACATTCTGCACGACAGGCTGCCCGACTAAGCGCGGCAGCGCGGCCGGTTCGCGCACCGCGTCGGGATGCGCAGCGATGTAATCCTGGAACTTTTTCACCAGGAACGCATGAACGATTTCGGGCTTGTCGTGCGGCACGGAATCAGCGAAGCGCGCGTCGAATTGTAGAGCGTGACACGAAAAACAGGTATTCGCGTAGGTCGGCGGAGCCATATAGGCGAGTTCAACGCGCTTTTGGGCAGCAGTCGCGGAATGCGCGGCACTGGATACAAGCGCTGCATCCGGAGAATAGTGCGAACCGCCGGAAAAGGTCACGTTTTGCACGCCCGGTTGGCCATAAGGCCACGAGCCGCGCGGCGCACCAGGCCGATGGCAATCTTCGCAGGCCAGTTGAACGCGGCGGCCTCCGGGACCAATGATGTTCGCCACAAGATGCGCCGAGTGGTTGAATTTTATCATCCCCGGATCCGTGAAATTCGCACGCAGCGGCGCAAATTCAGGATGCCGCGCAAAAGAGACGATGCTGAGCACAAAATGCGCCGCGCCTGCGCGAGTCGTCAGATTCGCGTGGCATTGCGTGCAGGAAGAATCGCGCACAGCCGCGAGGCGAATGCGGCCCTGATGCTCCACATGGCACGAAGAACACGATGGCGTGAATTTCTGATCCGCGTGATGAATTGGCCCATCGTGGCACGCGAGACAGGCCTGATCGGTCACCGGATGGCGAAAGGAAACCGTGTCCGCCACGTGGCACGCCGAGCATTTCTGTCCGAACAATGCGTGTGGAGCTGAGACAGCGCCCATGCTGTACGGCGTCCGGTTTTTTGAAAGTCCCGCAGCTGCCAACCACAGAAGCGCGAGCACGGGAAAAGCGACGGAAAGAATAAACCGCCAGCGGCGAAGCGGTTGCGGCCGCTGGAAGTAGGAAAGCTCGATGCGCTGCGCTAATTTTTTCGCGGTGCGCGGACGGCGTGCCAAATCTTCGCTCCCGACTCCCCGTTAGTCAAAATCGTTCGTCAAAACCTCAACGCCATGACCGCATGAACCGCGGCCAGCGCGAGCAGCGCGTACGACAATGGAACATGAACGAGCAGCCACGTATGCAACAGGCGGTGCAGATGCGCCTGACGCGTAAGCTGGCGCTCTTCTTCGCAGATGCTTTCCAAATCCTTCAGCGTATCGTGCAATTCAACGGACAGACGGAGACGCAGCTCCTCGAACACCCCCGACGCTTGCGGCGAATCGGCAAGTGGCGAATGGCTGCGCGCGGGATCTTCGACAAACGGACGCATGCGGCGAAGATAAAACTCGCGCAAGAGATCGCGGGCGTCTTCGCTGACCTCGACGCCAATCTCGACGGCGGAGGCGGAAGCGTCGCCGCCAGGGGCCGTTCCAATCGCAGCAGTTCCGTCAAGCGAGCCGCATGCGGCTGTTGCTAACTGGTCCGCCTCTTCGCGCAATTGCGCGCGGATGTGCTCGATTTGTTCGTAAATCGTTTCCATGGGGACTTCAACGGTGATCTTGCGCGGGATGTAGATTTGCAGAGCCGCGCCAAAGATGCCGCTGGCGATCACGATGAAGAACAAAATCATCAGCACCAGCGTGAGCGTCCCGCGCATGTGAAAGCCCGCATGAAACATAATTATCGGCAGGCTCACGAGTCCCAGCCACAGGTGGCCGCGCATCCATGTCTGCGCACGGCCGACGCGCCAGACGGGAAACTTTTTGCGCGCGCCAAGGAGGCCGGCAAAAATCATCAGCGCGAATCCAACAATGCCGAAGGAAAGGCCGATGACACTGCCTCCGCGAGGGCCCCGCGGAGAATTCACCGCGTACGGAACGTAGACGGCGGTCGCAACGAAGACAAGAATCGCCGCCGCGATCATCCATTTGCGCTGTGTGCCGTCCAGTAGCACCCCAAACCTCAATCCCGCTTCGACTGCGCCAGAAGCGCGCCGAAGAATTTGCGCGGATCAACGCGATGCGCGGCGTCGTGCGGACATGCGTAGACGCAGCTTGGCTCAGCGTGCTCCGTGCAGAGGTCGCACGAAGTGGCTTTTTGTTTTATGATCGCGCGCGTGCGCCCTGGCGAATCCGCATCGGCAATCTGAACCGGAAACGGATGCATGTTGATATTGCCGTAGGGACAATTCTTCGCGCACAGGCCGCAACCGATGCACCAATCCTCGATAATGACTTCGAGCGAATTGCGCCGCCGAATCGAACCCACCGGGCAGCCCACCATGCACAGCGGATCGCGGCATTGGCGGCACGAAGTGGCGACAAGATATTTATCGAAGCGCAGGCCTTCCCGAATCAAACGAGTGACGCCGTCGTGAGCGTCGGCGCACGCCCGCACACAAGCATCGCAGCGCGTGCAGCGCTCAAGATCGAGAATCAGCAGGCTTTGCGCCTCCATCAGCCCTTGCGCGAGAAAATCCTGGAGCGGCGTCGACTCGACGAAGGCAAGGCGTTCGCGATTTTCACGCTGGCGATCGGTGGCGATGGTTCCCAGGCTGCTGCGAATTTCCGGAAATTGTTCGAGCATCAGCTGGAACTCTTCCGCCGCGATGCGCACCACTTCCACGTGATCGAGCGCCGTGCAGGACGCCGTGCGCACTCCCCCGCCGAGCAAACCGACTTCGCCGAAGTACCCGCCGCGGCCCAGATACGCCAGAATCATTTCCCCGCCGGGATGCGCTTGCCACACTTTCACGAATCCGATCCGAACCAGATAAAAACTGTCGGCAGGTTCCCCTTGGCGGCAAATAAGTTGCCCCGGCGAATAGCGAACAAGCTCAACTTTGTCGCGCAAGTGATCGATAAAGTTCGTCGTGAGGCTCGAAAAAACCGGAACGCTGCGCAGATGGGAATCGAGCGCCCGACGCCGGTAATTTTCCTCGATTTGGCCGCGGAAATTTTTGTTGCGCTGCAGAATATCGAGCACGTTACGAAGCATCTCGAGCGCCGTGACGTCCGTCACCGCGCGCACCGTAGCGGAGCGCGGATAAAAACTCATGCACGTCATTTCGCCGAACAGATCGCCGGAGTTCAGTTCCGCGACAGGCTTTTCGAGCGGAAGATCCGACGGGCCATCGATCGGAATCGTGCGGCGGGCGGACTCTTCGTCGCGATGATCCTCGGCACCACGCGCGAGGCGGCTCGAAAGTTTGCTAAGGAAACCCCGAGCGCCGCCCTCGGTTTTTACGTGTCCCATTTGCGTGTTGATGGACACTTGCGCGCGTCCCTCCAGCATATAAAAAGCTGTCGAGCCGAATTCGCCTTCGCGGCAAATGATTTCGCCGGGGCGGAAATGGCGTACGACGATTGCGCCGCGATTCAATTCGAGGAACGTGCCCGACACTCCGGCGAAAACGGGCAATTCGTGAAGTGTTTCGGGCGAAGCTGGTTCTCCGGTGCGGAGAGAAGTGCCTACGTGAAATTTGTTGGTGAGCGCGCCGGTGGGGCACGAAATCATGCACTCGCCGCAGGAGACGCACGATGAGTTCCCCATGGGCAGATTTTGATCGAAGGCGATTCCCGTCCGATAGCCTTTGCCCATGCGGCCCAAAACATCGTTGTGGCGAATGTCGTCGCATCCGCGAATGCAACGATCGCAGAGAATGCATGCGTCGTGGTCGACCGCGATCGCAACGGAAGAATCATCCCGTCCTCGGGAAGTGGCGCGGCGCGCAAAGCGCGGCTTCTCCACTCCTTCGGCCCGTGCCATCACTTCCAACTCGCAATCACCGGATTGTTGCTGGCGCGCGCACGGCGACGGATGATCGGACATCAGCAACTCGACGAGAGTGCGGCGCGCGTTGCGAACTTTTTCGGAGGTCGTCGAAACAACCATTCCGTTTTCCACCGGCCGCACACACGAAGCCGTCAGCACTCGTCCGCCCACGTCAACCACGCAGACGCGGCAGACGCCCACCGGAATTTCATTTTGCTGATGGCACAGCGTGGGGATGCGAATACTGTTCAAACGCGCCGCGTCGAAAACCGTGGTGCCTTCAGGCACGGAAACGTTCCCGCCGTCAATCGTCAGCTCGACTAGCGGGACGCTCATGACGCCCTCGTGCGGCCCACGGGACAAACCCCTGCAGGACAGCAGCCTTCCGTGTAATGAGCGGTGACTTCGTCTGGAAAATATTTCAGCACGGATGCGATGGGAACGGGAACCACCTGCCCCAATCCGCAGATCGAAGTGAGCCTGAGCGCGTTCGCCAGTTCCTCAATGAGCGCCAGATCGGATGAAGCGCCTTCGCCACGCGCCCAACTGGAAAGAATGTCGACAAGCTTTTGCGAACCGATGCGGCACGGAACGCATTTGCCGCACGACTCGTTGCGAAAAAACTTTGTCGAATTGAGAGCCATGTCGAGCATGCAGGCGGAATCATCGCAAACGATCAGCGCGCCGGAGCCAAGCATGGAGCCAGCGTCCGCCAACGATTTGAAATCCATGTGGACATCGGCCATCGACGCGGGAAGATAACCGGAAGAAGGCCCTGACGGCGCAAAGGATTTCAATTGGCGCCCATCGGGCGGGCCACCGGCGCACCGAAAAATCAGATCTGACGCCGGCACGCCCATCGCCACTTCATAAACGCCGGGTCGCTTCACCGCGCCACTGACGCCGATGAATTTCAGCCCCGCCGCCCCGGGCTGCCCTTGTGATTTGTACCAATCCACTCCGCGCACCAGGATGGGCGGCACGTTCAGAAATGTTTCGACATTGTTGATCACAGTGGGCTTTTGCCACAAACCTTGCACTCCCGGAAATGGCGGCTTGTTGCGTGGCTCCGCGCGTTTGCCTTCGATGGCTTCGAGTAACGCGCTTTCTTCGCCACAAATGTAGCCGCCGGGACTGGTGAAAATTTGGAGGTCAAAAGTAAGATCGGAGCGCAGAATATTTCTCCCCAGAATGCCCTCGTGGTAACAGTGTCGAATTTCCGCCGCGACGATTTTCTCCGGCAGCTCATACTCGTGCCGAATGTAAAAAATGCCCTTGCGCGCGCCGGTGAAAAGACCGGCCAGAATCATGCCTTCAATTACAAGATGCGGCAGATTCTCCAGAATAAAACGGTCCTTGAACGTTCCCGGCTCGCTTTCGTCGGCATTGCAAATGATGAATTTTTCGTCGCCGGCCGCCGCCTTCACGATTTCCCATTTCGTGCCCGTCGGAAAACCTGCGCCACCCAAGCCGCGAAGGCCGCTCGCTTTCAACTGGCCAATGAAGCCCGTCCAATCGCGCGACGAGACGAAATGTCGAAGCGCGCCGTAGCGGTCAGATCCCCGATAAGGGTCGGACAAAATTTCCTGTTCCGCAGGCTTATGTTCCTTTTCCGGCAAAGGCTCACCCGCCAGCGCGTCACGAATCAGGAGGTCCGCGGCGGCAGAATTGATGCGCGTGAAAACGTGGCCATTCACGGCAATCGCGGGGGCGCCGTCGCACTGGCCGAGGCACGAAACTTCTTGCAGAGAAAAATCCGCGGGGGCAGCGTTTTGATAGCGCCGTTCAAGCGCCGCGCGAAGATCGTCCGCGCCGCGGAGATGGCAGGCCATGTCGCAACAAACGCGAACGTCCGCCTTTGGCGCAGGCGCCAGTCGAAAGTGCGGATAGAAGCTCGCTACTCCGTGCAATCGATATAGCGCAATGCTCGACCGTGCTGACAGCGAAGCTAATTCATCGGCGGGGAGATAGCCGAACTGGCTCTGGATGGCCTTCAGTTCGTCGTAGATCAACGGAATCGAGGACAATCCAGCGAGCCTCAGTTGACAGTTTGCGATCTGCCGGCCGCTAAACGAAATTGTGACGATTGTGGCCGGAACTCGGCAGTTTATAGCAGACCGAAGATGGTCTGTCCACGATGACGACGATGTCTAGTGGTAATCGTTTGGAAAACTTTCCAGACGCGCAACGCGGTGAGCGTTGACTTGGCGCGCGGGCGCGGGGTATAAGCAGCGCGGCCTGTGTTCGTGGCAATTCGTGACGATGCTCGTGGCAATGACCGTGGCGATGATTCGGGCGAAGACGAAAAAATTCGGAATCCCGCGCGTACTTGGCTGCGCTTTGGCGATCTTGTGTGCGCCGGCGTGGCCCACACACGCCCAGCAAGCTCAAAACCTCAAGAAAACGAAGCGGGGAGCGGTTCCCTATCAATATGTGGGCGCGGGTGGTTGCAGCGCGCCTGCCTGCCACGGAAGCGTGCGACCCATGACACAGATTCGCGTTTGGCAGAATGAATACAGCATCTGGGTGACGCAGGACAAGCACTCGCGTGCATATTCCATGTTGAGCGGACCCGTGGCAACGCGCATGGCAAAAATTCTGGGCCTGCCGGCGGCCACTACCGCGCCGAAATGCCTGGCATGCCACGCGATTGACGCCGCTCCGTCCGAGCGTGCGCGCACATTCGACATCAGCGACGGCGTGAGCTGCGAAAGCTGCCACGGCCCCGCTTCGGCATGGCTCGGCCCGCATACGACTGTCGGCTGGACGCACGAGCAATCCCTAAACCTGGGAATGTACGACACGCGGAGCCTCGTTGCACGAACGCAGCGCTGCCTCGAATGCCACCTCGGAACAAAAGACAAATACGTCGACCATGAAATGCTCGCCGCGGGTCACCCCGATTTATATTTCGAGCTGGATTCGTTTGAGGCCACCATGCCTCGTCACTGGAAGCAGCCGCTTGAACAGGATCCGTGGCGCGATGTGCGCGACTGGGGAACGGGACAGGCTGTTCAGTTCAGCGCGGAGATGAAATATTTGCAGGATTTGACGCAGCGCGAACAATGGCCGGAGTACGCGCAGCTCGATTGCTTCGCGTGCCATCACAGTTTGGTGAAGACGGAAAATAGTTGGCGCCAGCAGCGCGGTTACGCGGGGCGCCGGCCTGGGAGTCCGCCGTGGAATCCGTCGCGATATGTCGTGTTCGGCGAAATAGCGCGCGTGGTGGATCCGGCGGTCGCAGTCACACTTGATAAATCGCTCGCGGAGGTCGAGACGGAGATGAGCCGCGTCGCTCCGGATCGCGCCAAAGTCGCAGTCTCCGCAAGCGATACTGCGACGGCGCTCGACGATGTGGCGCAGCGAATCGCGACGATGCCTTACAACCAGGCACTAACGTTGACGCTGATGCGCGATATTTCTGCCAACGCCGCCGGAATCTCCATGGCGGGAGAACGTAGCGCCGAACAAGCGGCCATGGCGCTCAATTCCCTGTTTCTTGCGTACTCGCACAACGTAAAAATGGCGAATGAATCGGACGTACGTTCCGCTATCGGCGGACTCTACCAGCAATTGCAGAGTCCGTCGGCGTACGATGGCTTCCAGTTTGCCGCGCAGATGCAAAAAGTGAACGCGCTTCTGCGCTGACGCGCCGCTACACTTGTTTCGTCGCGTGTGACTCCAAGTCATCTCATAAATGGCTTGAGTCAGGGCACGCCTTCCGCCGTGCCACAAACCTGAAGAAATTCAGGAGTTCTAACCCCTAGGGCGGCAGGGTCCTTAGTAAAACATTATTCAGATTAGGTTCCAGCGCCTAGGCATCGAGAATGGCTACGCACACGGATTCGTCCACCACGCAAAATAAATTCCCCGCGAACTGGCGAACTGGCTTCTGGTCCCTGATCGCGACGCAGTTTCAAGGCGCGTTCAGCGACAACTTTCTGAAATGGGTCACGATTTTCTTGGTTCTTGCGCTCGGCTTGCCGCAAGCGCGCCGCGACCGCCTGGTCGTGCTGGTGATCCCTCTGCTGTTCGCCTTGCCGTTTTTACTGTTTTCGATGACCGGCGGATATCTGGCGGACCACTACAGCAAACGCAGCGTCACGATCGGAACGAAGGTAATGGAAATTGTCATCGTGATCTTAGCGACGGCAGGACTGGCGTTCCATAGTTTGGCCATTCCGGTGGCCGCTGTATTTTTGATCGGCTGTCAGGCGGCGCTTTTCGGGCCATCGAAGTACGGGCTGCTCCCAGAGCTGCTGCCGGATCCGAAACTTTCCTGGGGGAACGGAATCCTCGAGCTCGGAACATTTCTGGCGATTTTGATCGGAACCATCGCAGGCGGATTGCTGGCCTCGGAGTTTGCTGGCCGCGAATTCTGGAATGGCCTGTTCCTCGTCGCGCTGGCCGTCGCGGGCCTCGCGTGCAGCAAGGGAATTTCGCGCGTATCGGCGGCAAATCCCGCCCGAACGTTTCGCTGGAATCCGGCGGGAGAATTGTGGGACGAGATCGGCCTGATCCGGCGCGACCGTGTGTTGTGGGCGGCAGTGCTTGGAAATATTTATTTCTGGTTTCTGGGCTCGCTGGTGCTGATCAACATCATCCTTTACGCTGCGGATATCCTGCGCGTGGGGAGCACACGCACCAGTTTGCTGATGGCCGCCACGACTCTTGGCATCGGATTGGGCAGCGTGGCTGCCGGATACTTGTCGAGAGGAAGGATCGAGCAGGGACTGATCGGCGCAGGAGCGCTGGGAATCACGGCTATGGCGGCGTTGCTTGCAGTCCCGCACATTCGCTATGTGATCGTGGCAGCGCTTTTGGGTGCGCTCGGATTCTTCGCCGGATTTTTTGCGGTGCCAATCAACGCAATCATCCAGCACCAGCCCGAACCGGATCGCAAAGGAAGCGTGATCGCGGCGGCGAATCTGCTTTCATTCGTGGGAATCGCGCTGCAACCAATCGCGCAGTACGCACTGCTAGAAATTGGGCATCCGAATCCCGCAAAAATGTTCCTCATTATCGCGGGGCTCACTCTAGGAGCGGCAATTTTCCTGGCGATCCTCATGCCGGACTCGTTGCGGCGCGTCGTGGCGTGGATCAAGCCCGCGCCCACCGGACCTTCTCAAACAACTACGCATGTCGATACCACTCCACGCCCCTAACAAGGGAGGACTCTCTCGAATGACTGCCCACTTGCCGCGCTATCCCGCCAGATGCGGTCCTAAAATATTGACAGCTTCACGTGCAGGAACTTCTTCGGATCGCGGCGGAAATCGCCGATCATCAGGCGCATATCGCCGGTCAGCCCCGTCATGTTGTTATACAGCTGCGGATCCGCGAAGAATTTCCCCAAACTACCCTGACCATTACTGAGCTTTGCGGTGACGTCCCGGACGTTTGCGGAAGCGTCACGCAGATTCGTGAATACAGTTTCGTCCGTAACCAGCTTGCCGAGCGTGCCCTGCCCATTGCGCACGCCCGCGAGGAGCGCGTTGGAATTGCTCAGGAACTGTTTGGTCTGATCGTAGACGGCAGGATCGTAAACCAGTTTTCCCAGAGTTCCCTTCTGCTCCTGAATGTCGTTAAAGATCGCCTCTGCACGCCCGGCCGTCGCGTTAACTTTGTTGTACAAATCGTCGGACGCGACCATCTTCCCGATCGAGCCTTGGCCGGACTGAACCCCGGAGATCAGTGATTCCGCTTTCGCCACCGTCGCATTCATATGGTTGTACATCGACGGATCGTAAATGAATTTCCCGATGGTGCCTTGTCCTTTGCGGACCGCGCCGATGATGTCGCCGACCTGCTGCGTCAGTTGGCCAAGATTCGCCTCCAACTCCACGCCGCGCTCCATGATTTCCTGCATGTCGTTTCCAGCTTTTCCCGGAATCGTCCCCTGATTCTGGACCACCTGCCCCGAGCCGCGCGAGATATTGACGTAACGGTTCCCCAAGAGTCCTTCCGTTACCAGACTTGCCTGGGAATCGGTGCGAATCAGGTTTTGATAGCGCTTGTCGATGCGCATGTCGATTTGGATATTCTGCATGCGATCCGATGGATGTGGATTGATGGTCAGGTTTTCTACGTTCCCCACCATTACGCCGTCCAGACTCACAGGCGCGCCCTTTTGGAGGTCCGCGACTTCAGGGAGATACGTCTTCAACGAATACTTCGCTCCCCAGTTCACGCCGGTCACATAAAATACCGCAATCCCCAGAAGCACCAATCCGGCAAGAACGAACAGCCCCACGCGAAGTTCCGTCCAGCTAATTTGCTTGCGCTGCGCCATCGCTTCCCTCCTGTGATCTAAGTCGAATTTCGAGACTTCCGCCGTGCCCGTCGCTCAACCGATGTTTTCAGGACAAAAACTCACGCAAATAGGGATCCGCCGATTTCAATAATTCCTGGGTTTCACCCTGGAAGTAAACCTGAGCGTCGCGAAGTACTAAAAAGTTCGTCGGAGAAAAATGGCGCCCATCTTTGTCTTCCCAGATAGGAACAACGTGTCCGGTCTTCGCGTCGAAAAGAAAGTTCGCCAGTCCAAAAGCATCCTGAAGACGATGCGTGGCCAAAAGAGACGTCACGCCATTCAAATCCCGCAGGCGCAAAATCAGCGTAATGATGGTCTGGCTCGTCACAGGGTCCAGTCCGCCGGTGGGCGAATCGTAATAGACAATAGGCGGTTGGTCGATCAACGCCCGCGCGATGGAAACGCGCCGGCGCATCCCTCCGGAAAGTTCATCGGGAAACTTGTCGTAGGCGTCCTCCATTTCGACGAAACGAAGCGCCTCGCGCACACGAGGCTCTGTCTCCTCGTCGGCCATGGATTCCTCTCGCAGCCGGAAGGAAACATTATCGGCCACATTGAGCGAGTCGAAGAGCGCGCCTTCTTGAAATACGAAGCCGATGCGCCTCCGGAAATCGAGCAAATCAACTTCCTTCATTTCCGTCAGATCGCGCCCCATCACGACCACACGGCCCGATTGCGGACGCAACAGGCCCGCGGCAAGTTTCAGCAGAACTGTCTTGCCCGAGCCGCTTTCGCCAAGAATTACCTTCGTTTCACCGGGAACAACTTCGAAGGAGATCCCGTGCAGCACTTCTCCCTCATCGAAGGCGATGCTCACGTCTTCGAAGCGGATGAGCGGCTCGCCCGGAACGTTGTCATTTGTGGGCTTTGTTGCCATCACCCTCGATTCCATTGCGCGAATCGATTATAGACGGAAGACGCTGCGTGGTTGGAGGAAAATCGGCGTGGAAATATTCAGGAAACAAACCAGTAAAGCAGCAACTTGGTCAAGAAGAAATCGGTGAACAGAATCGACACCGAAGCGACGACGACCGCCGTCGTGGTTGCGCGTCCCACGCCCTGCGTCCCGCCGCGCGTTCGCAGACCGTAGAAACACGCCACAGTCGCGATGATGATGCCGAACACAACCGGCTTGGCCAAGCCCATGACCAGGTCGCCAAACGCCAACGCCTGGACAGCGCGATTCCAGAATTCCACCGAGCTTAAGCCTAATGTGAAGTGCGCGACAATGAAGCCTCCGATTAGACCCACCAAATCAGCGACGGCCGTGAGCAGCGGCAGGACAAGCACCGTGGCAATCAGTCTCGGGACCACAAGCTTCCGAACAGGGTCGGTGCCCAGCGCACGCATCGCGTCCACTTGCTCCGTAACGACCATTGATCCCAGCTCGGAGGCGATCCCGGAACCATTGCGGCCCGTGACCAGCAGGCCCGCAATCGTGGGACCCAGCTCGCGCACCAGCGCAATCGCAACCGTATCGCCAGTCAGCGCCGTTTCGCCGAACCGCTGAAATTGCGCGGCCGTATTCAAAACCATCACGCCGCCAATAAAAAACCCGGTGAGCAGAATAATTGGCAGCGAGCCGATGCCAATGGCATCCATCTGCTCGAGCACGTCCTCGGGGTAGTGCGGCGCCGTGAAAATTTTACCAACGGCGTCGCCAACCAGATAGGAATAGCTTTGGAGCGCGAAGATCTTGCTCTTGAGGGCGTTGCTCAACCCGGCGACTGGCGAAGGCTTTGTGGACTCCGGCGTGTTGGAAGTAAGCGTCGCCATCGACAAGAAAGAGAGCCTCGACAGCGTAACGTTCAGTAACAAGGACGTCAAGGCATCTCAGAACGATTTTTCGAGGACCTCATCGCTTTACGGAGGCAAGAGCGTCCGGTAGAATCGTGCGTCTCTCGATCGCGTTCGAACCACAAACGAAATGCTCCGATTCTTCACGGCCGGCGAATCCCACGGCCAGGCGCTGATTGCATGGCTCTCTGGCGTGCCTGCGGGTGTGCCTGTCGATCCGGAATTTGTGAATCGCGAATTGCACCGCCGGCAGCTGGGCTACGGTCGCGGAGGACGGCAGAAAATTGAAAAGGATCAGGCGGAATTCCTCGCCGGCGTGCGTCATGGAAAGACCATTGGCGCGCCGATCGCAATCCGCATCGAAAACCGCGACTGGAAAAACTGGGAGAAGGCCCTGCCCGTCGAAGATACCGACGGCGCTGACGGCGCTGGTCAGGACACCCAGCGGCGGCTGACCTCACCCCGGCCCGGCCACGCCGATCTTGCGGGCGCATTAAAATTTAATTTTCACGACGCGCGCTACATACTTGAACGTGCCTCGGCGCGCGAGACGGCGGCGCGCACGGGCGCGGGAGCGATTGCCAAACTGCTCCTGCGCGAATTCGGAGTCAGCGTGTTGAGCCATACCATCGCTGTGGGCCCGGTGAAGCTCGAACGCGCCGCGCAGTGGAGCGAAATCGAATCTCTCTGTGAGAACCTGGAATCACCCCTTCGATGCGTCGACGCCGAAACAGAAGCGCGAATGAAAGCGGAAGTCGACAAAGCCCTGCGCGCGGGCGATTCCGTTGGCGGCATTTTTGAAATTGTCGCACGAGCCGTTCCTCCGGGACTCGGAAGTCACGCGCAATGGGACGAAAAGCTCGACGGGCGGCTGGCGCGCGCGGTAATGTCGATTCAAGCGGTGAAGGGTGTCGAGCTCGGCACGGGAATCGCAAATGCGACCTCTTACGGCTCGGAAGTTCAGGACGAAATTCGGTATGATGCGGAGAGCAAGCGATTCCGAAGAAGCTCGAATCGCGCGGGTGGCATCGAAGGTGGCATCACGAACGGCGAGCACATCGTCGTACGCGGCTACCTGAAGCCGATTTCCACGCTGCGGCGTGCGCTCGGCTCGGCTGATTTGAAAACGAAGGAAAGCGTCAAAGCGGCGTACGAACGTTCCGATATTTGCGTCGTGCCCGCGGCTGGCGTTATAGGCGAAGCGATGGTTGCGTTCGTGCTGGCCGAGGCATTTCTGGAAAAATTCGGCGGAGATTCGCTCGAAGAGACGCGACGGAATTTTCAAGGCTACCAAAAGCAACTCGACCGATTTTAGCGAGGAATTTTTATGGCATGCGGCGGCTTGACATCGCTTTGCCTTACGCAACCGTGATCGTGTGTCGTGCGAGCCTGTAGGAGACGAAAACTAGAACATGATCCATCCGATAACGAAATATCCCGCTGCCGTGCTTGAGCAGCCCACAAAACCCATCGAAAAATTCGACGCGGACTTGGCGAAACTAGCCGAAGACATGTTCGAGTCCATGTATGCGGCGCAGGGCGTGGGTCTCGCTGCTCCGCAGATCGGTCTCGGTTTGCGCATCGCGGTGATTGACGTCACGGTGGGTAAAAATCCCGAAGCAAAGCTGGTGCTGGCGAATCCGGAGATCATTCGCACCGAGGGCGAACAACGCGAGGAAGAGGGATGCCTCTCGGTGCCCGGATTTCGCGGCAACGTCCTGCGCCCCAAATACGTGACCGTGCGCGCGCTGGATGTAACGGGAAAAGAATACGAAATGCGCGCCGAAGGGCTTCTCGCGCGCGCATTCTGCCACGAAATCGATCATCTCCACGGAATACTTTTCCTGACGCACTTGAGCATGCTGAAGCGCGACCTCATCAGACGAAAAATCCGCAAGCTCACGAAAACCGGGGAATGGTAGACCAACCGTGCCGCTGCGCATCGTTTTCTGCGGCACTCCCGCATTCGGCTTGCCGTCGCTCGGGAAACTCCTCGCCGATCCGCGATTTTCCGTTGAGGCTGTAGTCACCCAGCCGGACCGTCCGCGGGGCCGGGCGCATACCGCCGCCCACTCGCCTGTCAAAATTGCCGCGCTCGCAGCCGGAGTGCCGATTTATCAGCCCGAGAAAATCAAATCACCCGACGCCGCTGATTTTTTCAAGCGCGTCGCGCCCGATGCGGCCGTGATTATCGCCTACGGACAAATTATCCCGCGCGCACTGCTCGAAGTTCCGCGCCTCGGCTGGATTAATTTGCATGGCTCATTGCTGCCCCGTTACCGCGGGGCCGCACCGATCCAACGCGCGATTCTAAATGGAGACTCCATCACCGGCCTAACTACTATGCAGGTTGACGCGGGCCTCGATACCGGGCCGATTCTTGAGCAGTTCGAAATGAAAATCAGCCCGGACGAAACCGCGCCGGAACTGATGGCGCGCATGGGCGATGCGGGAGCGCCGCTGCTCATTCACACTCTGCAACAACTCGCGGCCGGCGAACTGACGCCCAAGCCGCAAAACAATGCGCTCGCAACGTTTGCGCCGCCGCTAGAAAAACAAGAGGGACAGATCGATTGGAATCTTCCCGCGATCGAAATTTCCAATCGCGTTCGCGCTCTCCAACCGTGGCCCGGCACGTACACGCAATTTCGCGGCTGCTTGTGCCATGTTTGGGGTCGGTCTGCGGAACGCACTGAACGTCCGGAAAGCAACGCCGCACCGGCCGCGCCCGGCACGATCTTCGAGAATCGCGGCGCGATTCTTGTCGCTTGCGGCACGGGAACGTGGCTCCGCGTCGAGCACGTCCAGCCGGAAGGGCGCAAACGCATGACGGCGCGAGAATTCGCAAACGGCGCGCGAATTTCCTCCGCCGAACGATTTATCTAGTTGGCTGCGGGAAAAAGCATAATTTGTCATTCCGAGGAGCGACCGCGACGAGGAATCTGCATCTTTCTGAGTTTTTGTCGAAACGCTCCCTGCTGACGGTCCGGGCGAGCCAATAAATGCCTATCACCCCTGCCAGAACAATCGCCTTCGATGCCCTGCTGCGCGTAGAGACCGAGGGCGCGTACGCCTCGGACGTGCTGCATGCGCGCCTGAATGCAAAAGTCAGCTCGCGCGACGCGGCCCTGGCCACCGAGATCGTCATGGGCGCGTTGCGATGGCAGCGCCTGATCGATTTTTTCATCGAGCGGTACACGAGCAAGAAAATCGCAACCATCGACGCCGAGGTTCTCGTCGCACTCAGAATGGGAATCTATCAGTTGCGTTTTCTCTCGCGAATTCCGGCGAACGCGGCCGTGAACGATTCGGTCGAGTTGGTCAAACGAGCACGAAAAAGCTCCGCCGCATCTCTGGTGAACGCGGTGCTGAGACGCGCCGCGCGTGAAAGCGCCAAGCCTGTCGAGGAATTTCTTCCGCTCGACCTAACCCCCGCGGACGCCTTGGGCCTGCTTCATTCGCATCCAACATGGCTCGTCGAGCGATGGCTGGCACGATTCGGCCGCGCTGAAACAATCACGCTTCTCGCAACAAACAACGAAACTCCGCGACGCGCTTGCGCCGTAATATCCCGCGAATTTCGGGAAGACGTGACGCGCTCGCTCGCCGATGCGAGCGTGGAATTTGAGCCGGGCCGGTTGTTGCGTGACGCCATCACCGTACGCAGCGGAGACATCGCGAAGACTACGGCGTTCGAAAGAGGATGGATCGCAATTCAGGATGAAGCTTCGCAGATGATTCCCGTGCTGCTGGATGTAAACCCGGGCGAATCCGTCCTGGACGTTTGCGCCGCACCGGGAGGCAAGACGCTAGCCCTAGCGCGAGCCGCGGGGCCAAACGCGCTCGTGGTCGCCGCAGACCGCCGCGAAAATAGATTGCGCGTGATGCGCGAACGCCTCGCCCGCGCGGGCGCATCGTACGTGAAGTTCGTTGCCCTCGACGGAACCGCATCACTTCCCTTCAACAGCAAATTCCACCGAATTCTAATTGACGCGCCATGTTCCGGCACAGGAACGCTTGCGCGAAACCCCGAAATTCGCTGGAAATTAAAACCTACCGACCTCGCAGAGTTGCATCAGCGCCAGGTGATGCTGCTCGATTCCGCGCTGGAATGTCTGGCGCCACACGGACGGCTTATCTACTCGACTTGCTCGCTCGAACCCGAAGAAAACGAATCCGTCGTAAGCGAAGCGTTACGATCGCATCCAGAATTCCAAATGACCGCGCTGGAAATTCCTGCTGGCGTTCTGGCGAACGGAACACATGCGGATACGCTCGTCACTCAGGATGGCGCCTTTCGAACGTTTCCGCCGCTGCATTTCACCGACGGATTTTTTGCAGCGGCGTTACGCCGGCGGTAACGCTCGTGTTTCCCGGCGTTGAAGCAATTCTGCACCGATGTTACTGTCGTTCTGGCGAGGCAACCCATGGGATTCCGGGAACGCAGCGAATGGGCCGGACGGATGGCGCTGCTAATTTTCGTGCTCGCGTCAGTGGCGTTCCTGAGCGCGCTCATGACCATGCGTTTCGCGATTCAGGGGCGCGAGATCGCAACGCCCGATCTGACGCGCATGACGCTTTCGCGGGCGCAGGCGCAGCTTGCGGCTCGCGGCCTGCACCTCCGTGTCGAAGACCGCGTTTATAGCCCCCTGCCGCAGGATAGCGTCGCGCGCCAAAGCCCGCCCGCAGGCACAAAGCTCAAAGTGGGTGAATGGGTTCATGTGGTGGTCAGCTTGGGGCGACAGACGGTGACCATCCCGCAGCTGAACGACCGCAGTTTCCGCGCCGCGCAGATTGAACTTCTAAGCGAAGGTCTGCAGGCCGGCGAAGTATCCAGCGCCCATCTTCCGGAATTTCCGGTGGACACGGTATTGCAGCAAGATCCCCCAGCCGGCTCAACCAACGCGAGCAGCCCGCACGTTGATATGGTCGTTTCCCTGGGACCGCAGCCCGCTGCGTACGTCATGCCCAGCCTCTCAGGCCTCCCTGTTGCGGAGGCCGAGCAACAGCTCTCCGCCGCGGGATTGAAAGTAAACAAAGTGACTCCGATGCCGCTGACAGGCCGGCCTTCCGGAACCGTCACGTCTCAACTTCCTTTTCGCGGGTCGCGGGTCGAGCCCGGCACTGGCGTAGACTTGCAGGTAGCGCAGTAAGCGCTCGTGTGCCTGTGTTACAATTCGGTTTGATTTCATGATCCGGCGTCCGCTCGAAATCGCTCCGTCCATTTTGGCGGCGAACTTCGCCGTTTTGGGCGACGAAGTGCGCGCGGTGGAACAGGCGGGCGCGGCGGTAATTCACGTGGACGTCATGGACGGCCACTTCGTGCCGAACATTTCCATCGGCGTGCCCATCGTCGCGTCGTTGAGCAAGGCAACCCGCCTCCCACTCGACGTGCATCTGATGATTGAGCGGCCGGGGGAATTCATCGAGTCATTCGCGAAGGCGGGAGCGCATCGCATCTTCGTTCATCAGGAAGCGACAGCGCATCTCGACCGCGTGTTAGGTTCGATTCACGAACAGAATTGCGAAGCAGGCGTGGCCATCAATCCGGCCACTCCTGTCGCGATGCTGAAGGAAGTGTTGGACCGGGTGGAAACAGTTTTGGTCATGACTGTGAATCCCGGATTCGGAGGCCAAAAGTTCATTCCTGAAACAGTTGACAAGATTCGAGAATTGCGGGATCTGCGCTCACGATACGATTACGGCTTCCGAATTGGAGTGGATGGAGGAGTCACGCTGGAAAATACAGCGGAACTGGTAACCGCCGGCGCAGACACGCTGGTGGCAGGCACTTCAATTTTCCATACAACGGATCCGGGCGCTGCTGTTCGCCACATGAAACAGTGTGCAAACGACGCGATCTCGCAAAGGGTGTGATGAAAAGCATAACGAACCGACCTTCTCTTTGGCTTACAGTTGCTCTTCTGGTATCTTTTTTTCCGGCAGGATGCCTCTTCTTCGGGCATAAAAAGACTGCCGCGAAGACTCCGGACGCGGCCGCCGAGCCGGACAAAATTCTCTACGACCGCGCCATTAATGACTACCAGCATGGCCGTTACACAGAATCGCGCTTGAGCTTGCAGACCCTCATCAATAGCTATCCCGACAGCGAATACCTCGCCAAAGCGAAACTCGCCGTCGCCGATTCGTATTACAAACAGGGCGGCACCGAGGGATTAACGCAAGCCGTCGCCGAGTACAAGGACTTCGAGACATTTTTCCCCTTCCTTCAGGAAGCCGCATACGCGCAGATGCAAGTCGCCATGGCGCATTACCGGATGATGGAAAAGCCCGACCGCGACCCTACTCAGGCGCGTCTTGCCGAACAGGAATTCCAGACGTTCCTGCTGAAGTATCCAAAAAGCCCCCTGGCCCCGCAGGCGGAGCAGCGTTTGCGCGACGTCCAGGAAGTGCTTGGCGGCGGAAATTTCGACGTCGCCCACTTTTACTACGTGAAGGGCGACTACCGTGCGGCAGCCGGGCGGCTCGTGGAAGTCGTGACTCGCTATCCTCTGTTCAGCCAGGCCGACCGCGCCCATTGGATGCTGGCAGATATTTACCTTCGCGCGGCCACGGGCTCGAAGAACGAGCAAGAGCGCGCCCGGTGGCGGTCGCTGGCGGACATGGAATATGCAGAAATCATCAGGCAGTATCCGCTTTCGCCATTGGCGTCCGATGCCAAGCGGCGCTTGACGGAAGACAGCGTCAAAATTCCGCCTCCGGATCCTGACGCCCTCGCGCGCGCCGAGTATGAACGCAAGTTCGCTCACGATCACCCCGGTCTGGTGCACCGCGCTCTCGGCGTCACGAAAAGCGCTCCCGACGTCTCCATGGCGGCGCACACGGGCACGCCCGATTTGAATCCCCCGGGAGATACGCGTTCACTGCAAGATCTGAATTCCCCTCCCGGCGCGGAGACCGACATAGGCACGGCCGCCGCATCCTCCGGACAGAGCGTGAACATCCAGGCAGTCTCACCGGATTCGGGGACTCCGCCGCCAACAAGTACCGCGTCGCCAGCCTCCAGCAGCGCGACGACGGATCCGCCTTCCATGTCGGGAAGCGGTAGCGCCGCAACGCCGTCTGCCGATGCTGTGCCGCCACCGCCTCCAACCGCCGCCGGCAATGGGACTTCGCCCGCTAAGGCCAACGCAACCGGCACGCAAAAAAAATCCGCCTCCGCAAAGAAGCCAAAAAACAAAGTCAACAAGAAGAAAGAATCCAGCAGCAAGCAGAAAAAAGGCCTAAAAAAGCTAATCCCCTGGTAAACGGCCGGGTCATAACCGGTCCGTTTACCGTGCCTGCCCTTGTTTACCCTGAGGCTCCGCGAAGGGCGCGAGAATCGAAGGATGCGCCAAGGGTGTCGGCATCTCTCCGCGCTTGCGGAGCGAGCCCGGCTGGGCTGCAAACACCCGGTAATTTTAAAAACGCGAAAAATTGGCGATTAGAAACCGGCCGTTTGTTTTGTGCAGGTTAAGTCGGTATCTAATTCCGGACGGTGGATTAGAAATGAGGGGCGACGGGGTGCTATTTTCCGCAGAAGGTGCGTCCCGGGCCGGTTTGGGTTATTGCACGCCGCCGCTCGCGTCGTCGAATTTTCGCTCTGAAAAGGCGAGCACGATGTTGTGCGCGGCGCTAGGTGGCGTGGCTGTGGTGTTAGAGGAGCAAGCGAAAGAGACGTCAAGAACCGCACCCTTAAACACGAAGCTGTGAAAAAACCTCTCTGAAATCCCTCTTGAAAAGCTTTTGAAGCTGGTTATTCTCGGCGCATAGCGAAGAAAAAAAACTCCCCGAAAATGCCGATCCTTGATCGGTAATGAAATGCACAGTCCCGCAAACGCAACTGACTCAGAACGCTACACTTACATTTTCTTGATCGGGAGTTTCATTAGCAAAGCGCAGCTTTCCAGCGCATTTTCGTCCGTGCCTCCAGCGAATCGAGATGCGATTCCCGTCGTCGGATGCGCACGAATGAAGACCTCGCCGCGCCCACAAATCGCCCTTCGCGCTTCCTTCCCTTTCGCGCCGTGCCACTTACACCCACGTCACTTCTGCGGCACGCGATGCTCTCGAATGCGTTGACGGCCTTCCGCACGAGTGCTCCAATAGTGGCAGGAATGGTGCTTTCTGCCCGCAGGGCGGAAGCGTGCCCGAGGTATCGATAGTGCCCACAATCCTAGTTGCGGACGATAACAGCAACATTCAGAAGATGGTGTCGCTCGTCTTCGAAGAAAAGGGATTTCGTGTGGTCGCGGTAGGCAACGGAGAAGCGGCCTGTCGCAAAATGTCCGAAGTGCGCCCAGACATTGTCCTGGCCGACGTGTTTATGCCCGTCCGAAACGGCTATGAGGTTTGCGAGTTCGTGAAGCAGGATTCGCAATTCGCCGGCATTCCCGTAATTCTTCTTGTTGGCGCATTTGACCCGCTGGACGAAAAGGAAGCGCATCGCGTGGGAGCCGATGGCGTCCTGAAAAAGCCGTTCGTGCCGCCGGATCCGCTGATCGCGATGGTCACTTCGCTGCTGCCGAAGATCGAACCGGTCGTCGAGCCGCCGCCGGTTCCGAAAGAGGAAATTCCTGAGCCGCCGGCATGGATTCCGAAACCTCGGCCGCCGATTCCGGTTTACGAAGAGCCGGAGGGCGTCCCGCCGGAATTTGCATTTGGCACCGCCGCTTCCAGGGATTTCGAGCCCGTCGCGACGCCGACGGCAAAACATGCCGACGAAGAAACGGATGACGAGGAACCGGCCAGCGAGTGGAAACGGCGCCGGAGTACGGTGGAGTACGACATTCCTGCGGCCGAGTCTGCAAACATGGTCGAGAAACTCGCCAGCGAAGAACCCGCGCCTGACCTGGCGTCTCTCGACACTGTAGAGGCAAAACGAAACGCGAACGTGCCATTCGGCGGCGCGAATGTTCCGGAAGAGTCCCCGTCGAGCCCGTCATCAGCCTCCACAAAATGGATCGATCTGATGGGAAGCCTGGAAACAACGCAGGTCGAGCCGGTCGAAGAGAGTCATGAAGTTTCGCATTTAGCCGACGAAGACCATTCCATATCTTCCCATTTGGACGAGCCTTCGAATGGATCATCCACTCGACCATCTGCGGCGAAAACGGAAGACGCGCCGAGTGACGCGCCACACGAAGAGCCGCTCAACAAAGATTCTGAGCCACCGTCTGTGGCGGCCCAGCAGACCGAATGGCCGGCGCCGCCTGCGGAGGTTATTGCCTTCCGCCTGCCGGCGGAGTCTTCTTCCACGTCAGCACTCGCCATATCGAATGAGAAAACGACTGCGGAGACGCCTGCTGCCGAAAACCAGGAAGTATCGCCCTACGCAGCGGAAGCTCCCCGCGAATCAGGAATGGAATCCGAGGAACTCGTCGTCGAAAAATCGCACGAGATCCCCGTGGAAGCGTCTGCTCCGCCGCCTGTGACCCATGAGAAAGCGTACGAAGAACGTCCCGCCGATATTCCGGAGACGCCGCGCACCCCATACGCGGCAAATGCCATTGCGGAAAATACCATTTCGGAGGCCGGGCCCGCAGACCCCGCCAAGTTCGCGGAAACGGACGCGGCGATGGTCGATGATGTTGTGGCCAAACTGCTCGAAAAGCTGGAGCCGCAGATTCAGCAAGCTCTTTCGAGCGCCGCGCTTCGTCCGCTCGTCGAAGAAATTCTGCAGCGCGAACGCGAAAAGAAATAAGTCTGCAAATTCCTGATTTCATCCGCCTCGCCTCTATTTGACGCGCCATGCAATTGCCTCGTATAGTTGTTCGTTTCACGCATCCACGAAACACGCACAGGAGCACGAGTCGCGCATTATGACGGCACGCGAAATCCCCAAAGCATACGAACCCCAGGACATCGAGCGGCGCTGGGCGCAAGCCTGGTTCGACGAAAAACTGTATCGCGCGGATGCGCGCGCAGATGGCGAAATGTTTTCGATTGTGTTGCCGCCGCCGAATGTGACCGGGTCGATTCACATTGGGCACATGCTCGAACACACACAAATCGACATCATCGTGCGCTGGCACCGAATGCTCGGCTTCAAAACGCTGTGGCTTCCGGGAATGGATCACGCAGGAATCGCCACGCAGGTAGTGGTGGAGCGCGAGCTTGCAAAAAAAGGCCTGAAGCGTGAGCAGATGGGACGCGAGGAGTTCGAACGGCGCGTCTGGCAATGGAAGGCGGAGAGCGGCGGGCGCATCAAGACACAAATGATACGGCTCGGCGTTTCGTGCGACTGGACGCGCGAGAAATTCACGCTCGATCCACCACTCTATCGCGCGGTGATGGAAGCGTTTCTGCGGCTCTATCGCGAAGGACTGATTTACCGCGGGCGCTACATGGTGAATTGGTGCCCGCGCTGCCAGACGGCATTGAGCGACCTCGAAACTGTACACGAACAGCGCGAAGGGAAACTGTGGTTCATCCGCTATCCCATCGCAGGTTCGAGCGAGACGATCACCGTTGCGACCACGCGTCCTGAAACGATGCTGGGCGATACGGCGGTGGCCGTGCATCCGCAGGATGAGCGGTACAAACATCTGATCGGGAAAATGGCCGTGCTGCCGTTGATGAGTCGCGAAATTCCAATTATCGCGGATGACGTTGTGGATCGAGAATTCGGCACGGGGGCGGCGAAAGTGACTCCGGCGCACGATCCGAATGATTTTGCGATGGGCCAGCGGCACAAGCTTGCGGAGATTGACGTGATGACTCCCGACGGACACATGAACGCAGCGGCGGGCGCGTATGCGGGAATGGGCCGGTTCGCGGCGCGCGAGAAAATTGTCGAAGACTTGAATTCGCACGGCCTGCTCGAGCGCGTGACGAACCATGCTATGTCGGTGGGGATTTGCGACCGCTGCAAAACGATTATCGAGCCGAGGCTTTCCGTGCAGTGGTTCTGCAAAATGAAGCCGTTGGCTGAACCTGGGATTCAGGCGGTGCAGGACGAACTGCTTTCGGTGGTGCCGGAAAATCAGAAGAAGATTTTTCTCGACTGGCTGACGAATATTCGCGACTGGTGCATTTCGCGGCAGCTCTGGTGGGGTCATCGCATTCCCATCTGGCATTGCGGCGATTGCGGGTCGATGACGCCGGCGAAAGATTCGCGCGTGGAAGTGGTGAACGAACGCGCGCAGATCGCGAGCGTGCCGGAGAAATGCGAGAAATGCGGAAGCGGGAAGCTGACGCAAGACCCTGACGTGCTTGACACGTGGTTCAGCTCGGGGCTGTGGCCGTTGTCAACATTGGGCTGGCCGGACGAGACAGAGGATTTGCGGACGTTTTATCCCACAAGCTTGCTGATCAGCGGATACGATATTTTGTTTTTCTGGGATGCGCGGATGGTGATGTTGGGCCTGCATCTGGCGCCGGGCGCAACAATCGAACAGCGAATTCCTTTCCGCGAACTTTATCTGCATGCCATTGTGCGCGACCCGCACGGGATGAAGATGTCGAAGACGCGCGGGAATGTGGTCGATCCGCTCGAAATCATCGAGAAATACGGCACGGACGCGCTGCGCTTTGCGCTGACGGTGATGGCCGCTCCGGGCACGGACATTGCGCTGAGCGAAGAGCGCATTTTGAGCTACCGCGCGTTCGCGAACAAAATTTGGAACGCGGCGCGATTTTTGTTTTTCAATCTGGGGAAAATCGAAGCGGCGGGAGTGACGCTCGACGAATTGGCTGCGCCGGAGATTCGCGCGAAGGCGCCTTATGCGACGCGCGATGCGCTGCCGCACCAGTGGATTTTTTCGCGATTGGCGGCAGTGACGGCAGAAATCAATGACGCGCTCGAGAATTTCCGTTTCCATGAGGCGGCGCACGTTATTTACCACTTTTTCTGGGGCGATTTCTGCGATTGGTACATCGAATGGCTGAAACCGCAATTGGCATCAGAAAATCGCGAGGATGCGATTGCGACGTGGCGGAATTTATTTGCGGCGTTCGAATACGCGCTGCGGCTGCTGCATCCGTTCATGCCGTTCCTGACGGAGGAGCTGTGGCATCGATTGCCTCAGAACGCCGCAGCGAAATCGATTTCGCTGCAAAGTTTCCCCGCGCCGCTCGACGGTTGGGCGAATGCAGATGCAGACCGCGGCGTCGCCGCGCTTCAAGAGTTGATTATCGCGGCGCGAAATATTCGGGCGGAACTGAAGGTGGATAACAAGAAAAAAGTGGGAGCTGAGTTGGCGTTGAAGAGCGCGGATGCGCGCCGACTCGTTGAGGCGAATCTGGATGTGATCTGTCGCCTCGGAACGCTTTCGGCACTACGCGTTCGGCACGGAGAACTGGAGGCTGGCGAAGGAGTGGTGCGCTCGATGCCACAATTCGATCTCCGAATTCAATCGGGCGGCCAGCCCATCGACGCTAAGGCCGAAACAGCCAAACTGAAAAAAGAGAGAGCGCGGCTGGAGAAGGACATAGCGGCAAAGCAGCAGCGGCTGGCGGATGATACGTTTCGGAGCCGCGCGCCGGCGGAGATTGTTCGCGGCCTTGAAACAACGCTGGCCGAGAGGCGCATCGAGTACCAGAGAATTGTGGAACGGCTCGCGCAATTGGAATAGCGCTGCGCGCCGTAAAAGTCCGCCTAAAAACGAAGCCATCATGGTTCCGGTCAAATCACGGGTAAAGAAAAGCCGTTCGAGCTTGCCGGGGCCTACCGACAAACGAATCGACGCATTGCTGTCGCTGCTGGTCGAGAACCCGACGATTGTGATCAGCGGCGCGCAAATCGCGAACGAAATAGGCGTGCGGCGCCAGACGGTGTGGCGATGGATCGAAACGTTGCGCGCGTCGGGCGTGAAGGTGAAAGGTCATCCGCGAACCGGCTACCACATCGAGCGCGTGCCGGATATTCTGGCGCCGAAGCTGCTGGCGCGACAGATTCACGGAACACTGTTTGCGAAGCGCATATTCCATTTTTTTAAAACGGACTCGACAAACACGGTGGCCATGCGATTGGGAGAAGACGGCGAAGCGCATGGAACGATCGTCGTCGCCGAGGAACAGACGGCGGGACGCGGCCGCGCGGGACACTCGTGGATTTCGGAGAAATCCGCGGGGATTTACGTCAGTATTTTGCTGCGACCGCAGATCTCGCCGATGCTGGCGCCGGCGTTGACATTAGTGGCGGGGCTTGCGGCGCGCGACGCGATCGCGGAAGAAACAGGATTGTCGCCCGATATACGCTGGCCGAATGATGTGCTGCTCAACGGCAAAAAAGTCTGCGGCATACTGACGGAAATGCACGCGGAACCGGATCGTATTCATTTTGCCGCGGTGGGAATTGGGGTCAATGTGAATCAAACGAAAATGCCCGCGGAGCTTGCGGCGATTGCGACGGCGCTGCGAATCGAAACAGGGCGCGTGCATTCGCGGTTGGAGACGCTGGCACGGTTGCTGCAGCATCTCGACCGCTACTACAATCAATACGTGACGGAAGGGGCGGCGCCGATTCTGCGGCGATTCGCGGAAGTGTCGAGTTACTGTGAGGGCAAGCGCGTGCGTATTACGACAAGCACGGAGACTTTCAGCGGAACAACGGCGGGCCTGGAGCCCATGGGAATTTTGCGCGTGAAGCGCGACGACGGCAAAATCGAGAGCGTGATTTCGGGCGCGGTGACAGAGGCGGAATGATGCTGCTGGCAATGGACGTGGGGAATACCAACACCGTGCTGGGAGTGTTTCGCGATAAGGAGCTAGTTGCAAACTGGCGGCTGACGACGGCGCGCGATCAAACGGTGGACGAATACGGAATCCTGACGCGCGACCTGTTCACGTTGGCGGGCCTGGCGGCGACGGAGATTAAAGGCTTGATGATTGCGTCCGTTGTGCCGTCGCTCAACGCGACGCTGGCTGAAATGGCAGAACGCTATTTTGGACTGAAGGCGCTCTTCGTCGAGCCGGGAATCAAGACGGGCATGCCGGTGCAATACGACAACCCGCAGGAAGTTGGCGCGGACCGCATTGCCAACGGCGTGGCGGCATTTGCAAAGTACGGAGGCCCGTGCGTGGTGGTGGATTTCGGCACAGCGATCAATTTCGACGTGGTGTCGAAGCGCGGAGAATATTTGGGCGGTGTTCTCGCACCGGGCGTGGGGATTTCCGCGGACGCACTGTTTGCGCGCGCGGCGCGGCTGTTTCGCGTGGAGATTCGCGATCCCGGAAAAATCATCGGGACGAACACGGCG